>CAZQBE010000107.1:0-7559 GCA_964591595.1 uncultured Flavobacteriaceae bacterium | reverse complement strand
ATATTATTTATAGATTAAATTCAATATATAATAACAATCCTATAAAACTTTCAGTTTATCAAAACAATTACTTTTTAAGAAATTTTAATCCTGATTCAGAATTTAATGATTCTCAAAAGTATTATTCAAATGGTGCTACATCTGAGACTAGCTTTATTAATCCTGCTGAGCTAGAAGGTCAATTGCTTTATCAAGATAATTCATTTTCTCCAAGTGCTGAACAAATAATATTGACTGAACCTGATGCAGAAGGTATTTCTGTTGAATCTGCAAAACTCTCCCCTAGAATTAGAGTAAAATTGGATAATCCTAATGATTCTTTTTGGCAAGAATTAATTTTTGATAAAGAAGGGCAACCTGAATTAAGTAATCAAAATAATTTTATAAATTATTTTAGAGGGCTTTATTTTAAAGCAGAAGCTATGGGCGTAGATGGATCCTTAATGCAATTGAATTTTTCTAGCTCAGATGCTAATATAACCATCTACTACACAAGTGATACTATGTCTGATGGAGAAACAACTGATGGAGAAACAACGCAGCAAGATGGGATATTTGTTCTAAATTTTTCTGGGAATCTGATAAATATCTTTGACAATAATTTTATTCCAGTTCCAGGAGGGGATTCTGTAAATGGAGATGAAAAATTGTATCTAAAAGGAGGTGAAGGCTCTATGGCGATAATAAATCTTTTTAATGGAGATGCTCAAGGAAACTCAACTGAATTTACTCAATTTAAAAATGATTTTAAAGACGGTGATGAAGCTAGAAGGCTTGTTAACGAAGCATATTTAGAGTTTTTTGTGGATCAAAGTATTGTTCAGGAAGATGAACCAGATCGTATTTATTTATACGACATAGAGAACAATACTCCTTTAATAGATTATTTTTTAGATCAATCTGTAAGCAATTTAACAATAAATGCAAAAATAAATCATTTAGAACCTCTTGTTAGGGTTGATGATGATCCAAACAGTGAAGGAATTAAGTATAAAATAAGAATTACCGAGCATATAAATAATCTTATTATTAGAGATTCTACCAATGTTAAACTTGGCTTAGTTGTAACCTCTAATGTTGGCGCCATCGACCCTTCTAATCTTTTGGACGAAAACAACAAAATTGTTCCTTCTGGAACTATTTTATCTCCAAAGGGAACTGTTCTTTTTGGAAATAACACAACAAATGAAGACAAAAAAGTAAAACTTACAATTTATTATACCGAACCTGATAATTAATAAATATGTGTGGAATTGTTGGATATATTGGCCATCGAGAAGCTTACCCTATCATTTTAAAAGGATTAAAACGATTAGAATATAGAGGCTATGATAGTGCAGGAATTGCTCTATACGATGGTAAAAATATCAAACTCTCAAAAACTAAAGGCAAGGTTGATGATTTAGAAAAAAGAATCAATTCTGAAATTCCTACAGTTGGAACCTTGGGGATTGGTCATACCCGTTGGGCAACACACGGTATTCCAAACAATGTTAATTCACATCCTCATTATTCAAATTCCGGCGATTTAGTTATTATTCATAATGGGATAATAGAAAACTATAGCACTTTAAAAAAAGAATTGATTAATCGAGGATATTCTTTTACCTCTGAAACAGACACTGAAGTTTTAATCAATCTTATCGAAGATATTAAAAAGAGTGAAAATATTAAATTAGGTCAAGCAGTACAAATTGCTTTAACACAAGTTGTAGGTGCTTATGCAATTGCTGTTTTTGATAAGAACAAACCTAATGAAATTGTTGTCGCCAGACTTGGAAGTCCTTTGGCAATTGGCATTGGTGATGACGAATTTTTCATAGCAAGTGACGCTTCACCTTTTATTGAATATACTAACAACGCTATTTATCTTGAAGATGAAGAAATGGCAATTGTAAGACGAGATAAAGAGATTAAAGTTAGAAAAATTAAAGATGACTCTTTAGTTAATCCTTATGTTCAAAAATTACAATTAAATCTTGAGCAAATTGAAAAGGGAGGTTATGAGCACTTTATGCTTAAAGAAATTTATGAGCAACCAAATGCTATTAAAGACACTTATAGAGGTAGGCTTTTAACCGATAAAGCTATAGTTAAAATGTCTGGTGTAGAGGATAATATGAAAAAATTTCTCAATGCAAATCGAATTATAGTTATTGCTTGTGGAACTTCTTGGCATGCTGGTTTAGTTTCAGAATATATTTTTGAAAATTTAGCAAGAATTCCTGTTGAAGTTGAATATGCCTCTGAATTTAGATATAGAAATCCTGTAATTAACGAAAAGGATGTTGTAATAGCCATCTCGCAATCAGGAGAAACAGCAGATACTTTGGCTGCAATTAAATTAGCAAAATCTAAAGGTGCTTTTGTTTTTGGAGTGTGTAATGTTGTTGGCTCTTCTATTGCTAGAGAGACTAATGCAGGTGCTTATACACATGCTGGTCCTGAAATTGGTGTTGCTTCAACCAAAGCATTTACCACGCAGATAACCGTTTTGTCATTAATTGCATTGCGATTGGCTAGAGCAAAGGGAACTATTACAAGTTCTGACTTTAGGCATCACTTAATAGAATTAGAAATGATTCCTGATAAAGTTGAAAAAGCTTTAAAATCTGATAATTATGTAAAATCAATCGCAGACATCTATAAAGGCACCAAAAACTTTTTATACCTAGGGAGAGGTTATAATTTTCCTGTCGCATTAGAAGGAGCTTTAAAACTTAAAGAAATATCATATATCCACGCTGAAGGTTATCCAGCTGCAGAGATGAAACACGGACCAATTGCTTTAATAGATGAGAATATGCCAATTGTTGTTATCGCTACAAAAAATGGACAATACGATAAAGTTGTAAGTAATATTCAAGAGATTAAATCAAGAAAAGGTAAAATTATTGGCATCGTAACAAAAGGAGATCAAATAGTAAAAGAATTAGCCGACCATGTTATTGAAGTTCCAGAAACTTTAGAATCCTTATCTCCTTTATTAACTACAATACCGCTTCAACTATTATCTTATCATATAGCAGTAATGCTAAACAGGAATGTGGATCAACCTCGAAACTTAGCTAAATCTGTAACAGTAGAATAGTTCTTATTTAAAATAAATCCAAATTTAGTTTTTTATAAAATAAAGGTTTAAAAAGTCTTATATTGTACATTAAATAGTACTATGCGTGCATAATTTTTTTTATTTTTATATTGCGTTTACGTATTATATACCTATATTGCTTATCTAAAAACTAAATTAATACCCAATATGAGAACTACTATTAAGATTTTTCTATTGTTTTTTTGTGCATTTTCTTATGCTCAAACTACTGTAAAAGGTAATGTTTCTGATGAAAGTGGACAACCACTTCCCGGAGCCAATGTTATAATTGTTGGTACAACTATAGGAACAGTAACCGATTTTGACGGAAACTATACTCTAACAGCTAATCAAGCTCCTCCTTTTTCAATACAAGCGAGTAGTGTAGGATTTGAATCAATAACTAAAGAAGTAACATCAAATTCCCAAACTATTGACTTTGTTTTAAACGAAGGTAATGAGCTTGATGAGATTGTAATTTCTGCGTCAAGAACGCCTGAAAGTATCAGGGAATCTCCTGTTACTATAGAAAGATTTGATGCTACAGATATTAAATTAGCAGCATCTCCAAATTTCTATACTAGTTTAGAAAATTTAAAAGGTGTAGATGTTAATCAAGGAAGTTTAACTTTCAACTCGGTAAATACTCGTGGTTTTGCTACTTATGCCAATACACGATTTGTTCAATTAGTTGATGGCATGGATAATGCGTCTCCAGCATTAAATTTTGTTATAGGTAACTTGCTAGGATTAAGTGATCTTGATATTAGTAGCGTAGAATTATTGCCAGGAGCATCTTCAGCTTTATATGGAGCTAATGCATTTAATGGTATTTTGTTTATGACTAGTAAAAATCCTTGGGATCATCAAGGCATAAGTACATATTATAAAACTGGCATTACAGTTCAAGATGCTGCAGGAGATAACCAGTTTTACGATTTTGGATTTAGAGTTGCACATGCTTTTTCAGATAAATTTGCTGCAAAAGCATCCTTTTCATTCTTGAAAGGAACAGATTGGTATGCCAATGATACTAATGAATATGTTTTAGGCGCTCCTGGCGCTCCTGATGCTATTTTGCCATTTGGATCAAGTCCTGCACATGATGCTTTAAATGTATATGGGGACGAAGTAACTTTAGATGCAGTAGGATCAGATCTTAATCAAGTTGCACAATTTTTAGAATCAATAGGAGCTATTCCTCCTGGCGCCAGTGCATTGGTTCCTGCTGTTAATGTAGGTAGAACTGGATATAGAGAACAAGATTTAACAGATTACAAAGCAAGAAGTATTAAAGCCGATTTTTCTTTAAATTATAAACCCTTTGGAAATGACATAGAGATTGTTTGGAGATCAAAATTCGGAAAAGGGAATACCATATATCAAGGGGCAAACAGATATAATGTTAATAATTTCACATTACAACAACATAAATTAGAAATTCGTGGTAATGACTTTTTTGTAAGAGGATATACAACTTCTGAAAATGCAGGCGATTCTTACGATATGCGTTTTACAGGAATTAATATGAACAAAGTTGGAGCTACAGAGTGGTTTGGGACTTATGCAGGAGCTTATGTTCAAGGAGCTGCAGGAGTACTTGCAGGAGGAGGGAATCCTTTTGACCCAGCTGTTCAATCTCAACTACATGCTGGAGCAAGAGCCTTTGCAGATGCTTCTCTTACACCTCAGCCTGGAACTCCGGAATTTATATCCCTTTTTAACAAAGTAACTTCTGACCCAAATGTTTCAACTGGTTCGAAGTTTCTTGACAATACCAAGATGCATATTGCTGAAGGCAATTATAATTTTAAGCGCTTGTTAAATGATCAAGTTGATTTACAAGTAGGAGGGTCCTATAGACAATACTCTTTAGATTCTGGAGGGACAATTTTTACTGATTATGATGGATCTATTGATTATAATGAATATGGCGCTTATATTCAGGCTATTAAAAAGTTTGCCGACGATAGATTAAAAGTTTCAGCATCTATACGCTATGATAAAAACGAATTTTTTGACGCCAGTTATTCTCCAAGAATTTCTTTAAATTATTCTGTTGGAGAAAACAGACAACATAACCTAAGAGCCTCTTTCCAGACTGGATTTAGAAATCCTGATACTCAATCTTTATTTATTGGATTTAATGTTGGAAGAGCCATACTAGTTGGAGCTGCGCCAGACAATTTAGATAGAAGGTTACCAGGAACCGCCTTAACAGGTAGAGATGCTTATTTTGACTCGTATTCTTTAACTTCTGTCTTTGCGTTTGCTGCAACTGGAGATCCTTCAGTTTTAAATCCTGTGCAAACTAAGTTAGTAGAGCAAGAAAAAGTAACTGCTTTTGATGTTGGATATCGTGGTAAAGTGGGTCCTGTTACAGTAGACTTTAATGCATATTACAATAGTTATGAAGGTTTTATTTCTAATAAACTTGTGGTAAC
Source organism: uncultured Flavobacteriaceae bacterium (assembly GCA_964591595.1). Lineage (GTDB taxonomy): Bacteria > Bacteroidota > Bacteroidia > Flavobacteriales > Flavobacteriaceae > JAADHG01. The sequence continues at coordinate 2,024 of CAZQBE010000107.1, read as the reverse complement.
ACCTAATACGGGATCAACAACTGATTTATCAGGTGTAATAGATTTAGCTACTGGAAATTCAACCGTTTTTCAATTATACACTAACTCTTTAGCTGATGTTAATTCTTATGGAGCAGTTATTGGTTTATCCACAAGAATAGCAAAAGACTATAGATTAGGATTTAATTATACTTATGCACAGTTTGATTTCGATCAAGCATCAGATCCAGATTTTAGTGCTGGATTCAATACACCAGAGCATAAAGTAAAAGCTTCATTTGGAAATCCTAAACTATTTAAAAACTTTGGTTTTAATGTTAATGTGCGTTGGAGTGACGAGTATTTTTGGCAAGCAAGTATCGCGAATGCTATCATCCCAGCTAGAACTGTAGTTGATGCACAATTAAATTATTCTGTCCCATCAATGAAGTCTGTATTTAAAATTGGTGGAACTAATTTAGGCGGTAAAGAATTTCAAAGTGCTGTAGGTTCACCATTCATTGGATCGCAATACTTTATCTCATGGGTAATAAATAATTAATACTCAAAAATAGAATAACAAAGTCTCTGATTTTATTTATAAAACCCTAGAAAGTATTCTAGGGTTTTATATTTATTTAAACTTAGTAACCTACTTATAATAAAGCTTCAAAAAACCTTATTTTTTTGATTCCAAATATGTATGTTTTTTTAATTAAAAAATATATCTTTGCAGCTTGAAAAACCAAGCGCTCAACTTAATAGGGTAAAACTGTTTTTCTATTAATGTATTAGCAAAACAATAAACAAATAAGTAATGTCAAAAGTTACAGGTAAAGTTGCACAAATAGTAGGTCCAGTTATTGATGTAGAATTCGATTCTGGTGCAGAACTCCCAAAAATTTACGATTCATTAGAAATTAATAGACCTGGTGGTTCTACTTTAGTACTTGAAGTACAGTCACACATTGGTGAAGATACAGTACGTACAATAGCCATGGATTCTTCTGATGGTTTAAGTAGAGGGACTGAAGTTAATATAACTGGAGCGCCAATACAAATGCCAATCGGTGAAGATGTTTACGGACGTCTATTCAATGTCATTGGAGATGCTATTGATGGTCTAGGGAACTTACCTAAAGCTGGAAATGATGGATTGCCTATCCATAGAGAAGCGCCAAAATTTGAAGACCTTTCAACTTCAACAGAAGTTTTATTTACAGGTATTAAAGTAATCGACCTTGTTGAGCCTTATGCAAAAGGTGGTAAGATTGGATTATTTGGAGGTGCTGGAGTAGGTAAAACAGTGCTTTTAATGGAGTTGATTAACAATATAGCAAAAGCACACGGTGGTCTTTCAGTATTTGCAGGTGTAGGTGAAAGAACTCGTGAAGGGAACGATTTACTTCGTGAAATGTTGGAGTCTGGCATTATTAAATATGGAGACGACTTTATGCATTCTATGAAAGAAGGTGGTTGGAATCTTCAGGCTGTCGATAAATCAGCATTGAAAGAATCTAAAGCTGCTTTTGTATTCGGACAAATGAATGAGCCTCCTGGAGCACGTGCTCGAGTTGCATTATCAGGGTTAACCATTGCAGAATATTTTCGTGATGGTGCTGGAGATGGACAAGGGAAAGACGTATTGTTCTTTGTAGATAATATTTTCCGTTTTACTCAAGCTGGTTCTGAGGTATCTGCCTTACTTGGTCGTATGCCTTCTGCTGTAGGATACCAACCTACATTAGCAACCGAAATGGGTGCAATGCAGGAGCGTATTACGTCTACTAAAAAAGGATCTATTACATCTGTACAAGCGGTTTACGTACCTGCAGATGATTTAACCGATCCTGCGCCAGCTACTACTTTTGCGCATTTAGATGCAACAACCGTATTATCTCGTAAAATTGCAGAGCTAGGTATTTATCCTGCTGTAGATCCATTAGATTCTACATCACGAATTTTAACTGCTGATATTTTAGGTGACGATCATTATAATTGTGCACAACGCGTAAAAGAATTGTTACAACATTATAAAGAATTACAAGATATTATTGCTATTCTTG
>CAZQBE010000106.1:0-7739 GCA_964591595.1 uncultured Flavobacteriaceae bacterium | reverse complement strand
ATGATACATTGTTTGCCTATCGAGTGAGTAAATTACAATTACAGGTTAAGCATTTTAATAACCCTATCCAGCATGGAGATATTGATAGTAATGATACCTTTCTTAAAAAGACTGAAGAGGGCATAATTAATCTATTTCACATATATTATTCAAAAAAAATAGATTTTAATTTTGTTAGAATTTTGAAGCTTTATTCTGTTCTAGAGAAATTTAAAATTAAGTTAATAGTTGCATTGTTTTTTAAACTATTTAAACCGTTATTAATAAAACAGCTTAAATCATCTAACCCTTCATTACTTTTATTTAATTTCTATAAAATAGGGCTTTTGTGCACATTGAAAAAGAACATTATATAAGCGATTGAAACAGGTTATGCCATTGCATCATAATTGCTTCAAAATCATAATTTTTCACACTTTCAACAGCATTCTCTGATACTCTTTGCTTCTCTTGCTTGTTCTCTATTAGCCAAATAATCTTATTAGCATAAGCTGTTAAATTGTTTTCTTCAATTAAAAATCCATTATTATTATTTACAATGTTTTGTTTAGCACCTAAAGTATTTTCAAATGATATTACTGGTAAACCATAAGACATCGCTTCAATTAAGGTTAAACCAAAGGCTTCAGAACTAGAAGTATTTAATAGCATTGAGGCGTTTAAATAGATTCTTTCAATATCTTTAATTGGTTTAAAAAACTGAACATTGCTTTGAATATTAAACGCTTTTGCAAGTTTTTTTAATTGGCTACTGTCTCCTTCTCCGTAAATTTTTAGAATCCAATCTGTATGTTTCTCATTTACAATCTTCCATATTTTAAGTAGGTTATCATATCCTTTTTCATAGGCAAGCCTTCCAACAGCAATAGCAACATTATCGTTTAAACTTGATTGCATTATAGGTTGTTTAAACCATAATGGGTTTGAAATAACTTTAATATTATTATAGTTCCACTCTTGCTTAGCATAATCACTTAAAACGACAACCGAATTATATTTGCCAAAACTAAAGTCTAATAACCAATTTGATAGTATAAATTTTAACGTTTCTATTTTTGTCCCTGATTTAATGTTTCTACTACAATGCCTTTCATAAATTAAAGGCTTTTTTCCTTTAATTAAATAAGGTAATATAGATGCTTTGAATCCGTTATCACAATTAACTACTATATCCGGATTAAAATTATTAATTGCTCTTTTGAGTTTTTTTCGATATGTTGCAATATTAATTATGTTAGATTTGCTTTTTGGCAAGGAAACTATTTGAATTTTTTTATCAAAATGGTAGAACATTGAAGATAAGTTCCCTTTAGTATTTATTATACAAACCTCATATCCAAAATCTTTAGCCAATGCATTTAATTTTACAGAAAGTATTCTAGAAACACCTCCTGAATCATTCAAATTTGTTGTTATATAAAGTAGCTTTTGCAAATTTTAATTATTATTCATTAAATCTAACCACTGTTTTCCAATACGGTCAATTGAAAATTTATCAACACTTGATAATGCTTGCTTTTTACAATGATTATACAATGCTTCATTTTCAACAAATAAATTCATACTATCTATCATTTTACTTGTGTTTTGATTCTCAACGAGCAATCCATTTTCCTTATGGGTAATTATTTCTCGTGGTCCTGTAGGGCAATCAAATGATAGTACTGGAGTACTACAGGCCAAAGATTCAACAATAGCCATTGGAAACCCTTCATACTTACTTGTGAGCACTAAAAACTTAGCTTTACTAATATATATATATGGATTCTCTTTAAAGCCCAATAAATGCACATACTGTTCAATATTATTTTCTCTTCCAATTGACAATAAATAATCTTTGTTTTTTCCAGTGCCTAAAATTACAAGATGAATCTCTTTTTTAGGCAAAATTGATTTGGCATAGGTGGCAATAAGTATATCGAATTGTTTAATCTGTGTGTCATACTCTCCAACTCCAATAATATATTCAAAATCTAAATTTATTTTATCTGCTACCTTCTTTTGTATTTGTGCGCTGTTAATAGGATTATTAATAGTCTTAACATTTCTAAGTTGATGCCTTTGCTCAATCATATTCTGCATTGCCTTTGTAATAGAAACAACGCAAAAACTTTTTCCATAAATTAGTCTTGATAAAGGAGAAAAAGCAGGTATATAATTCTCCAATTTAGAGCTATGAACGGTATAAATTGTTTTAGTATTATACAACCATTTAGCTATGATAATCTCCTGGATTGGTTTTATACGAAACCTAAAATCAATAATAAAATCAAATTTTTGTTGGTTCAAATATTTCTTTAAATAAAGAAAACGTTTTACCTTATTTAAAATACCATTGTGCTTATTTTTTAATTTCCCTAGATTAACTACAGTTCCAGAATGCGAATATTTTATATCATCCAAAATAATAATAATATGCACATTTAATCCTTTGCTATGGAAAAAGTTTGACAAACTAGCCATTACCCTTTCTGCACCTCCTTTATTTAATCTATATCCAATTAAAGCAATTTTTTTTGGACTCATTTTTAATATAACAATTATTCAAAAGTAAGTGAATATTTCATTTTTTCTACTTTCTTATATCACTATTTATTACTTTTTAATTGTTATATGTAACCTTTTCGATTTCTTTATTCTAAATTTACATTTAATAATTCTTACCCCTTTTATGATAGATTTATCTGTACATCTTATATCATACAATAATGAAAAGCATATAGAACAAACGTTGCAATCTATATTAAAACAAAAAGTAGATTTTACTTATGAAATTGTTATTGGTGATGATTGCTCGACTGATAATACTTTAAATATTATTAACACATATGCATTAAAACAACCAGATATTTTTAATGTAGTAAAGAATGAAAAGCAATTAGGTATTTTAGAAAATTTTAAAGCCACACTTGATAGATGTAGAGGCACTTATGTATTTGATATTGCAGGTGATGATTTACTAAAAAGTGAAGATGCTTTACAAAAAATGGTTGCTGTATTACAAAATGATTCTGGCTTAGGGTTTGTAGATAGTGGATTTGACGAATTAAATGAAAGTGATAATACCGTTACCCCATTTAAAAATAACACTGTAATTAATGGTGCAAAAGAAGATTATAAAAATGCTGTTTTACTAGGCACTGTCTCTCCTATTGGGCTTTGCTTTAACAAAGCTAAATTATATAAACATGTTGATTTTGACGTGTATTTAAAAATGAAACTAACCATAGAAGATTATCCTATTCTTGTAGATATGGTAATGCAAACTAATTTTGCCACCATTAAAGAATCATTACATATTTACAGAGTTCATGATAATTCACATTCACATCAAAGGAATTTTGAAAACCACTTATTTCATAAAAATCAAATGAAAACTTTATTTGATTATTTTTCTATTAAGTACAACTTTTCAAAACAGATAACTGATTTGTACACTCAAAATCTTAATAAAGAACTTTTGTTTTTAGCCGGTTATTTTGAAAAAAAGGCTTTGGGAAAAGAAATATTCAAAAAAATAAATTTAAAAACTTATAATGATTATGTACATTACTACGCAAGTCAATATTATTTGGTAAGAAAACTAATTTCTCTAAAAAAAAGATTCTTAACTTTTATGTAGAAATTTATTGTAATCTCTAATATAATCGTCTTTGTCGTAAATCTCTGAAGCGATAACAAGACAAATTGCACCAGACGAAAAATCTTCCAATTCACGCCAAGTCATATTAGGAATTAACAAACCTTTATTGGGCTTATTTAAAGTTATTGTTGTTTGTTGACCGCTCTTATCCTTTAAAACCACATTAAAACTTCCGCTAATAGCGATTAACAATTGTTGTAGTTTTTTGTGTGCATGTCCTCCTCTATGAGTTCCACTAGGCACATCGTATAAATAATATACACGCTTAATTTTGAAGGGAACAACATCATTTTCGATTACTGAAAGGTTTCCTCTAACATCCGTAATTTTCGGAATATCAATAATTGTAATTGTATCTATACTCAAACTATCGTTTATGGTTATTAAATTTTTGTTTTATAACTCTAATTAAATCGGTTTTTTGATTCAACTTTACAATTGTAAAAATACAAGAAGAAATAATTAAAACTATCATCAATCCGTATTTTACATAATCATTTTTAATATATGTTACTAAAAACGTACCAGAACAAAGAATAATGCAAACAATAAATATTTTGTAGAAATCGGAATTAAACTTAAAATTATATTTATGGTTTGTAATTATTTTTATACCTGCTAAATAGATAATATAATATAACAAATAACTTATTCCAACTCCGATTAAGCCTCCATAAATATAACCTAAAACACTCATTAATAGTAGAATAAAATTAAACCCTACTTCAGTCTGAATAAATAGTTTTGAATCGCCTTTTGCTACTAAAATATAACCCATTGTCCATGAAACAGCCTTAAATAATGTTGCTAATATTGCAAAAGTAAGTATCCCTATGATTGGTGAAAATTCTTTAGAAAATAATATATTAATTATTAATGGTGCAAAAGCTAAGAACACAACTATAATTGGAGTTAAAAGCAATATAGCAACAAAAGCTTGCTGATTGACAACATTAGTTAGAACATTATTTTGGTTGGCTATAGATGATAGCCTAGGGAAATAATCTTTACTCATAGCATTAAAAACAACACCAACATAGGCATTAATTATAATAAATGCAGCATTATAATAACCGACCTCAACTATACCTCCGCGATTGGTAATAAATATTTGAATAAGATAAATTGTTAATAGCGTAGCCAAACTTCCTAAGCTTAAAACAAACCCTAATTTCATCATTTGTTTTCCTTCAGCAAATAAAGCTTTAATGGGAATTATATTGGATTTTACATGATATTGTCTAGCAAAATACCAAGAAAATATAAAAGTGAAGACTGATGTTAAAATAATTACAGGGACAATACCTTTAACTCCTAAATAATAATAAAGTGGAATGATAACCAATAAACTACAAAAGCTTGCCCACATGGTTGCCTTAGCTAAATTTTTTAATTTTCTAAGCCCTTGTAAAATAGCTAGATTACCAACTGTTAATTGATTAAAAAATACTGCTAATGATATTAAAATAAATGAAAGAGTGTAGTCCGTGTTTCCAAAAGTAACGCTGCTTAACCAAGATGATAATATTATAGTTATCACTGCTCCTAGTAAGCCTGTAAGCCATGTTAAACGTTTTAAAACATTAATAATTCTTGAAACTTTATTAGTGGCTTCCTCTTTAGTAGCAGATATTTCTTTTACAGCACTTATATCCAAACCTAGTTTGGTAAAGCCTATAATTAAGTCTAATGTAGAATTTAATACACCAAGAATTCCTATACCTGAAGGTCCAATAAAAATAGCTGCAAATTTTGATTTTGCAATTGATACTAAAACACTAAAAACTTGTACGCCTCCAAATAACGATGTGGCTTTTAATATTTGGCGATATGAACTTTTGCTTACAGTCATTCTTTAAAGATAAACATAGCATTATAAATTCTCACTACTTATTCATGGTCTTCTTCTAATACTCCAAAAAGAGACCTTCCAAAAATCAATAAAATAATAATAAAATACATTATATAGCTAGCAAAATGTGCCATATTTGCGCCTAATACACCATATATATCAACCAAATACACGCTAGTAAAATAGGTGATAATCACTAAAAATAATTCCGTAATTATAAAATGCCAGAACATTCTTTTTGCAATAAATTGATACGCAATTACAACTGATAAAATTTTAATAAAATCTCCAAGCAATTGCCATCCAAACAAATTTTGCACTGGTTGAAAGTCATCCGTCAAGAAAATGGCAACAATAAATGGTTTCAGAAAATAGATAATCAAAAGCCCTAGACCAAAAAATGGTGCAACGGTTTTATAAAAATTAAATACTTCGCTTCTAAATTCTTTTTTATTATCAATTTCTGCAAATCTTGGTAAGAAATAAAGGACCATAATGGAGTTTACAAACATTAAATAGTAAGTAGATATTCTATTCATTGCCTCCCAATAACCAGCATCTTTCATTCCCTCTGAACCTATAATATAATTTCTAATAGCAATGGTTACAAGTGGTAATGATATCCCTGATACAACAGCCATTAATGTAAAAGGGCCAAGCTTTTTAATCCATTCAAAATCAATATTGCTGACTTTAATTTGATCCATTAAATTTCTTCTATTTAATATACCAATTAGAGTGATTAAGAAAATTAATGAAGGTGAAATTACTACCGAAATAAGGGCACCATCAATATTGTTTTGCCAGATTAATAATAAGGTGACAGACAATCCCATTATTTGTCCAATAATATTTATTATAAGCAGAATTCTATACTTGGAGAATCCGTTCATAATAGAGAAGCAAAACATATTTAATGCATAAAACGGTATTGCCAATGCCATAATTTGTATGACGTATGCAAAATTATATTCTTCTGAAAATAGTAATCTATTAATCGCTTCAGCATTATAATAGCATATTATACTTATAAGAATTGTTGCCATAAAACCAAAATAATATGCAATAGATATGGTCTTGCTAAGCTTTAAAGTATCATTTTTATATTTGCCTATATATTTTACAATACCGTTATAAAAGCCAACTGTAGCAAAAGTTTGTATAGCAGTAAAAAAACTCCTCAAATTTCCAATAAGAGCCATTCCTTCAACTCCAATAAAAATGGCTATAAACTTTGTGGTTAAAAAACCTGCAACAATTTTAACAAGGACAGTTGCAGAATTTAACCTTGCAGCTTTTACTAAAACTTTACTATTTATATAATTTAAAAATTTCTCCAATTAGTAGGTATTTAGAAGTTGTATTACTTTATTAACTTGTACATCTGTCATTATTGGGCTTATCGGGATACTGACTACTGTATTATGAATATGTTCAGTAATTGGTAACTCCAAATATTTATATTTTGACAGTGCTTTTTGTTTATGAGGCGCAATTGGGTAATGAATTAAAGTTTTTACTTGGTTATTTTTCAAATAATCAACAAATGCTTCTCTATCATCAACACTTACAACAAATTGATGAAACACATGATCCTGTTTATTTGAAAAATAAGGTAACTTAATTTTATTTGATACTATTTGAGATAAATATTGTTTTGAAATTTGAACTCTTTTGTCATTATCTTCATCAAGTTTTTTTAGCTTTATAATTAAAAATAACGCTTGTATTTCATCTAGCCTAGAGTTAAATCCAATATAATCATTTACATATTTAGAAGACGTTCCGTAATTTCTCAATTTGTAAATTAGGGCTGCTAATTCTTTATCATTTGTAGTCACTGCACCTCCATCTCCTATAGCTCCCAAATTCTTACTCGGATAAAAACTAAATCCTGCGGCATCACCTAAATTCCCAGCACATTTACCATTACTATAAACAGCACCATGAGCTTGAGCTGAATCTTCAACAACTAATAAATTGTCTAGCTTTGCTATATTTTCAATGGCTTTCATATCTGCAAGTTGTCCATACAAATGCACAACCAAAATTGCTTTTGTTTTTGAAGTTATACTCTCTTTAATTTTTACTGGAGAAATATTAAAAGTATCGAACTCAGGCTCCACAAAAACTGGTGTTAATCCAGCATGTATAATAGCCAAAATGGAAGCTATATATGTATTTGCTGGCACTATAACTTCATCTCCTTTTTTTAGTTTCCCTGATTCTATGTATGCTCTAAAT
>CAZQBE010000105.1:2303-7740 GCA_964591595.1 uncultured Flavobacteriaceae bacterium | reverse complement strand
CAATCAAGTAGTTTTGACCAGAGTATGTATGAAACAAAAAAGAATGATATCTTTATGGCAGAATTAGGTTCGGCTGTACTTGATGGTATATTCGGCGATATGTTTAGTTAAGGAGATATATAGATGGGATTTTTTAAATCAGTAAAAAAGAAACTTAATTTATTTAAGAAACAATTACGAAAAGTTATACCTAATGAAATTATTGAAAACCCTGCAATAACAGCATCACTTATTATTGGTGGATTTGTTCCATTTGGTGAAAGTCAACAAAGTTTATTTGCTAGAGGTGCTAGTAGTATTGGTGGTATGGTAAGTGACCCTAAAGGATACTTTACAAATTTAAATGATAAGTTTGGGTTTGGTAAAAAATCAATTGGAACTATGGTGTCTGATGGTAAAAGAAAAGAATTATATAAGCCAACAGGATTTTTAGGTAAAGGTGTAGAAAAGTTAAGAGGTTTTGTAGGTAGTGATACAACAGGTGGAGAAATAGCAAGTAGTTTTTTACAGAAGTATTTAAAAGAAAGTGAAAAAGAATCTGCCGGTGATAAAATACAAAATATACAAGTACGTTCTCCTCATGGTAGTAGACTTACATCTGGTGTTCCACATAGAGGATTTCAATCAGCTTCTGCACAAATAAAACCGGGTTATAGAAATAGATATGTTCAATCATCATTATATAATATTTTAAGTAATCCTAATTATAAGCAAATTTGGTCTGGTGGTATAAATAGTGGTGAAATGATTTCTATATATCAATCAAGTGGGCCAACAATGAAACTTGAATCAAGTAAGATAGGATAAAAATATGGCTATACAAAAAACATTAACAGAAGAACAACCAATTAATCGTTTTAATAGACCTGTTCCGGGTCATTCTTTAACAGATACACCGGGCAGTAGACCATATGAACAACCTCCTATGTTTGCTGACCCCGATGATGCAGTAGATTTTATTGTTGATAAACTTATGCAACCAGAAAATCAAGCTCGTTTTCAAAAACTTATGTTTGCCGGTATGAGTGTCGAAGAAATAGTAAATACAATTGGATTAGGTGGATTTGCCGGAGGTGTTATATCCCCCGATGCAGCAGAAATTATTAAACCCCCTATTGCACTTGTATTAATTAATATGGCTTTAGAAGCGGATATTCCTGTTAAAGTATTTTCAGATGGTAACAAACCAGATGAAGCAGATACAATGGATGATGAATCAGCATTACGTATGATGGCTGATAGAAACCCAGAACAATTAAAAATGATTTTACAAGAAGTAGGTGCTGAACAAGAATTTAGAAAAGCAAATGCAGCAAAACCAATTAACGAAAAACCAGAAGGATTTATAGGAATGGATAATCAATCACCATCAGAGGAGGTATAATATGGTATCACCTTTATTAGTATCATTTGGAACAGGTCTATTAAAACGATACAACCAACGTAAACAAGCAAAATCGGCTGCTGATTATGAAATGGCATTAAACGAACAAGAAAAAATTTGGGAAATGCAAAAACTTGTTGAAGATAGAAATCATCAATATAATTTAGCAGACTATAAACATCAGCAGAGTTTAGCTAACACAAATTTACAACATTTAAATGAGATAGAATTAGCAAAAATGGAACAAGGTTGGGATAGTCAAGATGCACAGCAAGACCACATAAATAAGTTAGCACTGGAAAACTTAAAAAATACCAACGCAATAAAACTTGAAACACATAAAGATACTCTTGCAAGTGCTTCTAATGCATTAGCAGTAGCAAGTGGATTTGAAGTTTTTGGACAAGGACAATCGAGTTTTAAATTAAATCAATATGTTGATAACAACAACAATCCTAAAGTTGGGCCAGAGTGGGATGCAAAAAAAATGGAAGATTTGAATGAATCTTGGTCAATACCGGGATTTAAAGATATTGTATTAAGTTTACCAGATTCAGAATTACAACGATTTCAAACTTATGCAACACAATTATTTAATAAGTACCGTGTTAGTAATGCAAGTAAAGCTGACACAGGAGAATTTTTAGCATGGGCACGTATTAAACCAAATAAACAAGGTAAAGGTGCATTTCAAAATTTATTTGACACAGAAAAATTTCCTGACGTACTTGGTATGGAAACATCTTATGAAGATTCTACTAATTATATTAAAGCTTTAACTTTTCAAGAAGCAAAAAAGAAAAATAAAAATATAACCAATGCTTTTACAAAAGAAAGTGAAGATGGTTTATATGATTTTATTTTAACACAAGATGATATTACTAAATTATATCCAGATATGCCATTAGATGATATTATGGCTTTAGCAGAAATTACAAAAGCGTATAACCCAGAGTTACATCAACCGGGAACAACAGGTATAGAAGCTAACTTAGAAGTTATTTATAATTTAAAAGATAGACCACAAGATTTACTCGCTGTAAAGCACGCTAATGAATTTGCAACAACAGGAAGAATGAGTGCAGGAAATGAACTCGTTGCTTTTTGGAATGCTAATGAAGAAGTTTATGGCCCCTCTGATGGTTATACAACATTATCGGATGGTTCAAAAAGATATGTAGGAATAAATCATGAAGCACGACTAGAAAGTTTAGCTTTAGGTGTACTTCCTGTATTAACAGATGATAGTGACCCTATGTTTGTAAATATTTTAGATGCTTCTAAAGTTGATGAAGCACAAAAACGTATTGTTGCTCCAAGTGATACTATGCTAGCTGATATAAAAAATGTTGGTCAACAAGGAACAACAACTCTAGATTTAATACGAAATATACTTACAACATATGACCCAAGTTATGGTGGTTCTCCATTTGTTGGTGGTACACTTGACTTAATGGTACTATTAGAGGGATTTACAGCACAAGCAGGACTATTACCACAGACATTTGGTGCGAATGAAGCTAATACAATTTTACAAAAAATATATATTGATAATAAATTAAAAGCAAAAGCTAGACAAGCTATATCTACTTTTGAATTAGATGGTACATCGTATAACATAACAGACCATATTAATAACAAAATGGATAAAAGGCTACAAGTAGCAGCTCAAAGAAAATTTTTTGCTACAGCATTAAACTATACTGTTTCTATGATTTTGCAAGGTGGTACAGGAGGTAAAACAATATCTGATACTGACTATGAAATTATGGATAGAGCTATGTATAATGGCTTATTTACATCTCAAGGATTAAATCTTTCAGCATTAGAAGCTATCTACAAAACAATTGAGCTACCAATTACTCTTGCTCAATATAAAACAGATTTGTCTAATCCAAATGCAATACAAAATATGCAAGCCGCAATGATGTATGAACGATTACTTCAATTTAATGGAAAAAAAGAATATTTTAAACTACGTAATATGTTAATTGGATATTCTGAACCAACAGTACAAGTTTCCATGCAAAAAGATGATTACTTTAATGGATTAGCGTATCAAGGACAATATACACCGGGAGCAACACCAACAAGAGAAAAAACAGAAGACGGAAAAAATATTGTTTACTTTAACTACTTTAAAGGTGGAGATAAAGTAACAAGTATGCCAATGAAATTAGAAGATGTTGAAAAATATTTTCCTAGATTTTATGATACTGTCAAAGAAAACTATGCAGACTTTGATGACTCGGTTTTTGATACTTATAAAACCCACTTTCAAGAAAACGATATTCAAGATTCATCTAATATAGTAAAAGACAATTGGAATTTATTAGGTGGTCTTGTTGATGACGATGCAACACCAGATTCAACACTATAGTAAGGATAACATATGGGAAACAATGAAGTAGAAACTCTTCTTAACGAAGAAGAAAACCAAATAGAAGTACAGCAAGAACAAAGTGCAGATTTTCTTGATGAAAATGCTAATATGTATTCTGATTCCTACAGAAAAAGTGTTTTTGATGGTGGTACTCCTATTTATCCTTACGGAAAAAACAATAAACCAATTTATTTAAACGACTCTAATGTTGACCCTGCGTTTCACGAAGACTTATTTCAAAAGCATTTAGAATTAAATGCTCCGAAAGAAAAAGTAGACCCTTTTGAGGGTATGAACTTAGATGAAATTCAACAGCAGATAGTCTCACAAAAAAAAGAAGAGCAATTAGAAAGTATTGCTATATTTGGTGAACCCGAATATGTTAATGAATACAATAACAACCAAGCTCAAGTTCTACGCAAACATAAACTTTCCCCAGACGTTCAAAAAATACTTATAGAAGGAAACTTCGCTTTACCATTTAAGCGAAATACTGGTTATGTGGAAGATGCTGATAAAACTGTGGGCTTATTAAGTATGGTAGATGGCCTATGGGATAACTACATAGCATTTCCTCCTAACTTATTACGAGATTCTGCGGCAAAACAATCACAATTAAAACTAAATGAAATTCAAGCAGCTATAGAAGGCCGTTGGGATGATATCCCTACAATATCAATGATGGGTAATCTTAAAAATAAAACTCTAGAAGAGTTAGATTTATTGCGTGGTGAAGAACAAACAAAACTAGAGATATTTTTAGAAGGAAAAATACCAACGTCTACTGAATGGTGGCAAAATAGAATACGTAAAAACTTAGGAGTTGAAGTACCTATTGAAGTTTTAGAAGACTTAAAAAAAGATGCCGGTGGTTTTGCAACACAAACTACAGGTTTTATAGCTGACTTTGCCCTTATAGCAGCGGGGTTTAGTACAGCAGTATACAGAAATGCATTGAAGAAATATAAAGGATTTACTGAGTGGTCAAGACAATTTAAAAAATCAAAAGACTTTAAAAAGGGGATGACGGATGATGATATATTTAATGAGTATATTAAACAGAATTATCCTGCAGCCGATACTGCAAATAAATTAAAATCAAATTGGTTTACTCGTTTTTGGGGAAGTAGTCAAATTAAAACAGGAATGCAAATACGAGAATCAAAAGAGTTTATGCGAATGGCTAATAAACTTGAAAAAGATATTTTTAATGCACAAAAAGTTTATGACGATGGTCTTATAAAATTTAATGCCGGTAAAATTGATAAGCAACAGCTAATAAGATTAAGTGATAATGTTAGAGATTTAAAATTTAAACAGTTAAGTTATTCAATAAAAGGTGTACCAAACATATTTAAACAGGATGCAGCAATGGAATTAGGATTTGCATCAGGTGCTGTTTTAACATCAAGAGTTTTTGGAGACCAGTTTGAATTATTAGGTGGAGCCGGAGGCGGTCTTTCTGTTGGACTAGGTGGTAATTGGCTATTAGGAATAGGAAGAACTGGGTATCACGGATTAGCATCGTTTTTTGATATGTTTGCAGTAGGATTAAGAAATGGAGCTATTGAATTTGGGCCTATTAATATTCCTACGGGTGTTAGAGATGTAATGAGATTAAAGCCACAAATTTTACGTGAAACAAAAATATGGGATAAAAAATTAAATGC
>CAZQBE010000105.1:0-2203 GCA_964591595.1 uncultured Flavobacteriaceae bacterium | reverse complement strand
GATTAAAGCCACAAATTTTACGTGAAACAAAAATATGGGATAAAAAATTAAATGCTTACCGTGAAATAAATTGGGCAGAATTTGCACAGTTTGAAAAGTTTGCAATGAAATTAAATGAAGGTGGCCCAGATGTTATGAGGCACTTAAAAGCAAACATAGAAAACTATGAACAAATGGTATCTAACTTTGAAAAAGTTTTAGGTTCAGAAAATATTCATTTATTTCATGAAGAGTTTGCTATTATATCTATGCTTGGCCCAATGATGGCAGCAAGAGATGCAGCAAAAGTTGGCAATTCTGGTGTAGCAACTTTATTCAGTAAAGACAATCCAGATTTTTTAAATAACCTTGCAACACATCAATTCTTAATAAAATCATTACAAGATACACTAGATGAAATAAGTAATAAATCAGCGAGAGGTGTACCGGGAGAAGAGGGTGCATTAGCTCAAACACAAATTAAAGAGATGCAAGATTCTATTCAAAACTTTATAAATCAAAATCAATTAGAAACAACACAAGAATTTGCAAAGTTATTAGATGATAGTAAACAATTCTTTGATAATATAGGACAACCCGACCATCCTATGTGGAGTAATTCAGAAATTCTTTATGAAAACTTAGCAAGAATGGATGAGTTTTTTGACTTTATGAAGAAAGACCCTATCCTAAATGAAATGATTAATAAGCCTCAGTATGAAAGTTTAATTAATGATGTTCAACGATACAAAAGTCTTTCTGACAGTATAAGTTCACAGATTACAAAAGTTATTAATAACTCCAGTGAATCATCTGTTCCTCTTAACTTTAATTTAGCAAAAGGACTACTTGTATTTGAAAGAGAAGCATTTACGAATGCAATGGGACAATATAATAAAGTTTATAAAAAGTACGGAGATGCTAATATAGATGGATTTAATTTGTTTGAAAGTTTTTGGAAAGCTTTTGGAGATAAAGACAATTTAATTAGTGGTAAAAAAGTTTTTTGGAGAGGAAACGAAAAAGCTCCTCGACAATTTAAACAAATAAAAGGTATTTTTGATGGAGCGGCCGAAAGACAAATACGAAAACTTCATGTACTAGATAAAGGAGAGGCGTATATAGATGGTCTTACTCCGAGTTTAAAAGAATTAGAATATAAAAAATGGTTTAAAGAAAAACAATTTGCTTTAGCAGAACAACTTAATGTTAAACCTAACACAATAGACCATATGACCATGTTTGAATGGTTAAGAAAAAGTGTTGGAGGTGATGAAGCAGCATTTCCATTAACATTTAATATACAAGAATTAAGTAAGTTACGTGGAGAATTTCAACGAATAGATTTTGTCTTATCAAAACAAGGTGATACTTCCGCAGGAGTATTTGCATCTTTATTTGATGATTCTGAAAAACTAATAGATGATTTAGCTGAAAAGTATAAAGAAGCATATCCAAATCTAAAAGATGATTTACTTAATGCTCGTGAAAATTTTAAGTATAACTATGCAAATAGATACTTAGATAAAGAAAGTGATGTAGCTAAAATTGGTTCTAAGTGGCTTACCTACTCACAACTAGGACAAGAATTTCCGTATGGCCCTTCTTTTCCTACAGGTAAAACACTTAAAAACCATCCAACAACATGGATTAACTTTAACGAAATAAAGAAAAATCCAGAACTTTTTAGAGACCAAATTTCATTAAACGCAGGTACTTATGTTAAAGGAAAAGGTTATCTTATTGACCCTACAAGTAACAAGGCACTTATGTGGAAAGCTCACATAACAAGAATGATTGATGAACAACTTGGTGCTGAATTTAGAAAAAATATAGGTAAGTTTACAACTGGTAAGTATAGAATACTTGATGGTGAAATTGTAGATACAGATGGACATTCAATAAATTTATTTCATGATATTATAAAACTTGCTGACAAACTTTCTGTTGATTCAGTTGATGGTACAAAATTTGCACTTTACGAAATTGATAATCTTATAAATAATAAAAAAGCTATCATTACAGAGTTAGGTAAAAATACAAAACTTAATTCAGAAATAGTTAAATTACAATCTGATTTAGTAAGAAAAGCTAATGTAGATGGAGCAACAATACGAAAACTTAACCAACAAGCTGAACAGAAAATACTTAATCAAGTAGGAAAATTAAGTGATGGGTTATCAAGTCCTAAAGTATTTGTTGAAAGATTTTTTGGTAGACAAGG
>CAZQBE010000104.1:0-7827 GCA_964591595.1 uncultured Flavobacteriaceae bacterium | reverse complement strand
ACTTTTTATAGAGCCTTTAAAATCATTAAATAAGCATTCTTTTATAGGCTTTTGTTTAATAATTGAAGCAATAATTTCTTCATGAGCTTTAATTAAAATATTGAAAGTTTTCAAAGATTTACAAGTGATTATTTGTGATGTTATATCACTTATTTCTGATATTTGTTTAGAGAGATCTGTTTTGTTGGCTTTATAGTGCATTATGCCTTCACGACTGTTTTGTTTTTTATTGAGATGCACAAAATATAAATGATCTTTGAAGCTTGGGTTGAAATCAACAGATTTAATTTTCCGAATTTTGTTATTTTTATTAGAGTGAGAAATCTCATTTTTCAATTGATATGTAATTGCAGAGTCATGTTGTGCACAAGCAATATCGTAACCGCTACCTCCAAAGGTAAGTCCTAACAATTTATAAGCATCTATATTTGCCCAATTTGCTATATTATTAATTAAGGTAGAAGAGGTGCCAAGTCCCCAATCTCTATCAAAGTCTAATCGAGTTGTAACTTTAAACCCCTTATGATTTAAAAAATTAGGATTTAATTGAGTTGCAGCTTTTAAAATTTGAAGCAACCGTTTTGAAACATCATTGCTAGGAATTTGTGACAAGGCAATCTGCCCAATTAACAGCTCCTCCTCAAACCAAACATTTCCGTTTTTATCTAAGCTCTTCCAGACTAGTTTTTGGTTGTAAATTTCTTCAACCTCTTGGGATTGTCCAAACTGTGTTGGTACAGCAAGAGCTTGAGCACCATCAAGCACAGCATATTCTCCTGTGAGTAATAATTTTCCGTTGCTGTAAAAGGTGTTCATTAACGTCTTAAATTTTCAATTGCTTCAACAACTGCGTTATGAGTTACAACATTAGTCTTGAAATGTTCAATTAATGCATTTTTTTCAGAGGTATTGGCATCATACTGATTTAGCATATTTATCAAATGCATTTTCATATGCCCTTGTTGTATTCCAGTTGTAGTGAGTGAGTGTATGGCAGCGAAATTTTGAGCTAGACCTGCAACCGCTACAATTTTCATAAGCTCTTTAGCAGAAGGATTATTTAAGAGTTCTAACGACAGTTTTGCTAAGGGATGTAATACGGTAATACCGCCTACAGTACCTAAGGATAATGGGATTTCTATCCAAAATTTAAAGATACCATTTGCAATAGTGGCATGTGTTAAGCTAGAATATTTCCCGTGGCGTGAAGCAAAAGCATGCGCACCAGCTTCAACAGCTCTAAAATCATTCCCAGTGGCCAGTACAACGGCATCAATACCATTCATAATACCTTTGTTATGTGTTACAGCTCTATAAGGCTCAACTTCTGCAATCTTTACTGCTTGTAAAAATTTTTCAGCAAATACTTCTGGTAATATGGTATTATCATCATGCAATTCTTTAATGGTACAGCTTACTTCAGCTCTAACCAAACACTCTGGAACATAGTTAGATAATATGCTCATGATAACATCTATGTTCTCTTCGTCACTCACAAAGCTTTCAAAATTCTTAGCTTCAGCTTTAAAAGTAGTTGCAAATTGTTCTAAGCATGAATTTATAAAATTGGCACCCATAGCATCCAAAGTTTCAAAAGAGGCGTGCAATTGGTAATAGCCAGAAATATCCTGTGTTTTATCTATTAATTGAATATCAATAATGCCGCCACCACGGCGCTCCATATATTTGGTAATGGATTTGGTTGCTCTGATGAGTTTGGGCTTAACAGATTTGAAAAACTTTTGAAGGGTTTCAAAATTGCCATGATATATAAAATGAACTTGTCCAATTTTAGTAGTTGATAACACCTCAGCTTTAAAACCACCACGATCTAACCAGTATTTAGCGGCTTTACTAGCGGCTGCAACCACTGAGCTTTCTTCAATAGCCATCGGAATTGTATATAGCGTCTCATTTATAAGAAAATTTGGAGCAACACCTAGAGGTAAATAAAAATTAGAAATAGTATTTTCAATAAACTCATCATGAAGCTGTTGTAATTTATCATTTGTATTCCAATACTGTTTTAAAATGATTTTTGCATCTTCAGTATTAGAAAAATAGTGTTCCGTAATCCAATCAATTTTTTTGGATTTTGATAATTTAGAAAAACCAGAAATAGATTTACGCATTTAACTCTAATTAGAATAGCAAAGATACTATTCTCAATGAAAAAAACTGTTCTCTGTATAAGATATGAAGTATTACTTATTTGAGGTTTATAATTTTATACTGTTGAAATAATATTTTTAGTTTAAAAAGAAGATTGATTAATGAATACTGAATATCCAATACTTGAAATTACTGTTAATAGTTAGTGTTTTTTGCATATTTTTTAGTAAACTTGACATCATTTTGTATAAAAAATAGTGTTTTAATGCATCGTATAAAATTATTCGTATCTATATTCTTTATAGTAACAGCTTTAACTTCAGCTCAAAACAAGGAAATCACATTAGAAAATATTTGGAATGGCACTTTTCGTACCAAGCGTATGGATGCTTTACACTCCATGAAAAATGGACAACAATATTCCGTTTTAGATTTTAATAGAAAAACCAGAAGTTCTTCAATTGATGTTTATGATTATAAAACATTAACTAAAGTTAAAACTTTGGTCAATTCAAAAGATATTGCTCAAATTGCTTATTTTACAAACTATACATTTAGTGATGATGAACATAAAATTATACTTGCAACACAGTTAAAATCTATTTTTAGACGTTCAACTTTAGGGATTTTTTATGTGTATGATACCAATAACCATAATATTGTAAAAGTATCTGAAGAGAAAATACAAGAACCTACATTTTCACCTGATGGAACTAAGGTTGCCTTTGGATTAAATAATAATTTATTTGTTAAAGATTTGATATCTGGTAAAACGACTCAAATTACATTTGATGGTGAAAAAAATAAAATTATTAATGGTATTACCGATTGGGTTTATGAAGAGGAGTTTTCATTTGTACGTGCTTTTGAGTGGAATGCAGATAGTAATAAAATAGCATTTATTCGTTTTGATGAAACCGAAGTTCCAGAGTTTTCAATGGATGTTTACGGTAAAGAGCTTTACCAAACTCAGGAAGTATTTAAATACCCAAAAGCTGGTGAGAAAAACTCATTGGTATCTCTTCATCTTTACAATTTAGAAAGTAATACTACAAATGAAGTTAAAGTAAATAAAGACTATAACGATTTTTATATTCCAAGAATTAAATGGACTAATAATCCAGATGTTTTAAGCGCACAATACTTAAATAGGCATCAAAATGAATTGGATTTATGGATGATTAATGCTACCAATAATACTTCAAATTTAGTGTTGGCTGAAAAAGATGAAGCTTATATTGATGTTACTTTTAATTTAACGTTTTTAAAGGATAATAGTTTTATCTGGACCAGTGAAAAAGATGGGTTTAATCACATTTACCATTATACTAAGGATGGAAGTTTAATAAACCAGATAACCAAAGGCAATTGGGAAGTCACCAATTATTATGGATTTAATGAAAAGAAACACATTATTTATTATCAATCTGTAGAAAACGGATCTATTAATCGCGATGTTTATGCCATTGATTTAGATGGCAAGCACAAAACAAGATTAACCAAACGAGAAGGTACAAATAATGCATCGTTTAGTGCAGATTTTACGTTTTTTATCAATACATTTTCAAGTGCAACTACACCTCCAGAATATACGTTAAACAAAGCATCAAACGGAGTTCTTGTAAAGTCAATTAAAGATAATGATGTGTTAGCTCAAAAAGTAGCGGCATATAAAACGTCTGAAAAAGAGTTCAGCACTATTCATATTAATGGTAACGATTTAAATATGTGGATGATTAAACCAGCCGATTTTAATCCAAATAAGGAGTATCCATTGTTTATGTATCAATATTCTGGACCAGGTTCGCAACAAGTCTCAAACAGATGGAATGGTACAAACGATTATTGGTATCAAATGTTAGCACAACAAGGTTATATTGTTGCCTGTGTAGATGGTCGTGGTACAGGTTTAAAAGGGGCAAAGTTTAAAAAAGTAACTCAAAAAGAATTGGGTAAATATGAAGTTGAAGATCAAATAGCTGCCGCAAAACAACTAGGAGAATTACCATATATTGACAACACTAGAATAGGAATTTGGGGATGGAGTTATGGTGGTTTTATGAGTAGTAATGTCCTGTTTAAAGGGAATGATGTTTTTAAAATGGCAATTGCAGTAGCACCAGTTACAAGCTGGCGTTTTTATGACACTATTTATACAGAGCGTTATATGACAACACCACAAGAAAACCCAGATGGTTATGATGACAATTCCCCAATAAATCATGTCGATAAATTAAAAGGTGATTTTTTGCTAATTCATGGCTCGGGAGACGATAATGTGCATGTGCAAAATACCATGCGTATGGTAGAGGCGTTAATACAAGCAGATAAGCAATTTGAATGGATGATTTACCCAGACAATAATCATGGTATTTATGGAGGAAATACTAGATTACATTTGTATAAAAAGATGACTAATTTTATAAAGAAGACTTTAGGAGACAAGATTGAAACACCAAAAGAGGAAGAAAAGAAAGTCGAAATTAAAGGATAAACTAACTAATACTAATCATATATGTCAACAGCAATTAAACAAGCACATCAAAAGGAATTATTTGGACACCCAGTAGGGTTATATGTTTTATTTTTTACCGAAATGTGGGAACGCTTTTCATATTATGGAATGCGAGCAATTTTAACACTTTATCTGGTAGCAAAAACCACTGCTGAAAATCCTGGACAGGGTTGGTTAAATAGTGAATCTATAATGCTTTATGGTTGGTATACCATGCTTGTTTATGTGATGGCAATTCCAGGTGGAATTATAGCTGATAAATGGTTGGGTCAAAAGAAAGCTGTACTTGTTGGTGGAATTTTATTAGTATTTGGTCATGGTATTTTGGCTGTTGAAGAAATGTGGGCTTTTTATTCAGGACTTGGACTAATTATAGCTGGTGTTGGTATGTTAAAACCAAATATTTCTACAATGGTTGGAGGCCTATATAAACAAGGTGATATAAGAAGAGATAAGGGCTTTACTATTTTCTATATTGGAATTAATCTTGGTGCATTTTTATCCAGTTTAATTGTTGGATATGTTGGCGAAGTTCTTGGTTGGCATTATGGGTTTGGACTTGCAGGTATAGGAATGGCTTTAGGATTAATCCAATATTTAGCTGGACAAAAATATTTAGTAGGTATTGGTGACAAAAGAGACAAGAAAGAATTGAAAAATGAAGTCTCTATACCTTCATTGTTTTTACAATTAATTAAATCTCCTTTTCAATTAGTTATAGTTATTATTCTTTTAGTTATATCTGTTTATGCTTGGAGTGTTTTTCAAGGTGTTGACAATTGGGCTTATGGATTGTTATTCATTTTTATATCGTTGGTTGTAGGCTTATTAATGATGGTATATAAAGATTTAGATAGTAAAGTAATGAAAGATAGGTATGTAGTAATGCTATTATCTTTTATATTAGTAATAGTATTTTGGGGAGCTTTTGAACAAGCAGGAGGGTTAATGAATATTTATACTAAAGACAATACTGACCGAAATGCTTCATTACTTACAATGAGTTTGATTTTTTATACCCCAATTGCATTTATGTTATTTAAAGGAATATTGGGCATGATCAAAAAGAAAAAGAATTCTAACTATTGGTTTATTGGTTCTGTATTCATTGGCATAATATATTTCTTCCTTAATAAATATATGTTTACAAGTAACCCTTTTGAAATACCAGCTACATGGTTTCAATCACTTAATGCACTTTTCATAATAATTTTTGGTACAACAGTAGCGGGATATTGGGCAAAGAAAAGATTAAAAAAAGAAGCGGCTTCTTCTTTATTTAAAATGGCTATTGGAGTAATAATAATGGGGCTAGGATTTGTTTTTATGGTTTTTGCAGCATCTGAATTTCAAAGTAATGGTTCATCTGCTATGTACTGGTTGGTATTAGCTTATTTGTTTCATACAATTGGAGAATTATGCTCTTCTCCAGTAGCATTATCTTTTATAACAAAACTTGCTCCTGTAAAATATGCTTCTTTAATGATGGGTGTGTATTTTGCATCTACAGGATTGGGAAATAAAGTTGCTGGAGTTTTAGGGGAATCTGCTTCAGACTTTGGTGAATATACTGTGTTTTCAGGAATTACAATATTTACTGTAATCTTTGGAGTGTTGGTGATTCTAATATTAAAGCCTTTAAAACGATTAACTCATGGAGCAGAAGACGACGAGCATGAAATTCATGATGAAGCCGAAGGCTTTGAACTTGCAGATAACTAAAATTATTATAAAAGTCTTACATAATTATTTGTAAGACTTTTTATTTTGAAATAACTTAAATCCTTACTTTATGAATGCAGATATAGAAAATCTTTTTAAAGACAAAGTTTTAGGCCATCCAGCAGGATTATTTGTGCTGTTTTTTACCGAAATGTGGGAGCGTTTTTCGTATTATGGAATGCGCGCCTTATTGGTTATGTTTTTTACTGCTTCTTTATTAGATGGTGGCTGGGGATGGCCTCGTGAACATGCCTTTGCAATTTTTGGTACTTATACATCTTTAGTGTATCTATCTACTTTATTGGGAGGGTATTTTGCCGATAAAAAAATAGGCTATCGCTATGCTGTTGTAATAGGAGCATTATTAATGGCTTTAGGACATGCTTGTATGGCATTAGAAACCTCGTTCTTTATTTATTTAGGGTTAACACTTTTAGTTTTTGGTAGTGGATTTTTTAAGCCAAATATGACGTCTATAATCTCTGAAATGTATAAAGGAAAGGAAGAGAAAAAAGATGGTGCTTATACCATATTTTATATGGGAGTTAACGCTGGAGCATTTTTAGGTATTTTATTATGTGGTTATTTAGGAGAAAAAGTAGGATGGTCTTGGGGCTTTGGTTTAGCAGGAATATTTATGCTATTTGGATTGTTGCAATTTTGGTTTGCTCAAGATATTTTTGGTAAGATTGGATTGAAACCAGAAAAAGTTAATAAAGAAACTTTAGAATTAAAAGAAGGTGAACCTAAATTAAATCCTTTTACAAAAGTACAGTTATCAATTATTGTATTAGCTGCAGCTTTAGGTTTAGCATGGATTTTAAACGACCCTGTTGCTAAAATTTCCGAAGGGTCATATAATCTATTTGATTTTTCATTATTTGGTCTAGATGGACCTACATTTATTATATTATTAGCACTTATTCTTTTTATTTTATTGTTGGTTATTCGCCTTCCCAAATATGATAAAATCACAAGAGATAGAATGTTGGCTGTGATGTTTTTTGCTTTTATTACCATTTTCTTTTGGGCAATTTTTGAACAAGCACCAAGTTCATTAACTATTTTTGCTAGAGATTACACTCAAAGAGTTTTAGAAGGTAATTCGGCTATGATATTTAAAGTAGTTAATTCATTAATGACTTTAATTCCTTTAGCAATAATTACTAGTGTACTTTGGAAATTGTTTAAGCAAACATTTTCTAAATATGCAAAATCAAATATTTTTTTAGCAACAAGTTTTGTTATTATTTGGGCTATTGCAATTTGGATGCTTTACACTGAATTCTTGAAAGATATTGCCGAAGTTCCTGCTTCTTGGTTCGGAATCTTAAATTCTTTATTTATTATATCATTCGCACCTTTATTTTCTAAATGGTGGGAAAGTAAATATAATCCTAACGCCAATATGAAATATGCTATTGGGATGATCTTATTAGGTATTGGTATGGCTTGTGTAGCAATAGGCTCGTCATCAA
>CAZQBE010000103.1:0-7846 GCA_964591595.1 uncultured Flavobacteriaceae bacterium | reverse complement strand
TTAGCCATTCTCCACCATCTATTGTAATAACTTCACCATTGATATATGACGAGAAATCAGAAACTAAATACGCTGCTAAATTTGCCAATTCTTGATGCTCACCAACACGTTGTAAAGGTACTTTTTTAGACATGTCAAATTTATCCTTAAGATTTCCAGGCATTAACCTATCCCAAGCGCCTTTTGTTGGGAAAGGTCCTGGAGCAATAGCATTAAAACGCATACCATATTTTGCCCACTCAACAGCAAGACTTCTTGTTAAAGCAAGTACACCAGCTTTGGCAGTTGCACTTGGAACCACATAACCAGACCCTGTCCAAGCATAGGTAGTTACTATATTTAAAACTACAGTATTAGTTTGTTTAGTATTTATCCAATGTTTTCCAAAAGCTAAGGTGCAATTTTTTGTGCCCTTTAAAACAATGTCTATTATGGTGTCAAAAGCATTTGCAGATAAGCGTTCTGTTGGAGAAATAAAATTACCAGCTGCATTGTTTACAAGGATATCAACTTTTCCAAAATTTTCCAAAACAGTTTTAAGCATATTTCCCACTTGGTCATAGTAGCGTACATCGCATTGTACAGGAAGACACTTTCCATCAGTTTCAGATTCTAATTGAGAAGCAGTAGCTTCAAGTTTTTCTAAATTCCTCGAAGTAATTGCCACATTTGC
The DNA here is from genome assembly GCA_964591595.1 of uncultured Flavobacteriaceae bacterium. Lineage (GTDB taxonomy): Bacteria > Bacteroidota > Bacteroidia > Flavobacteriales > Flavobacteriaceae > JAADHG01. The sequence continues at coordinate 7,173 of CAZQBE010000103.1, read as the reverse complement.
ACCTAGTTCTAAAAAGTATTTTGTCATGGCTTTTCCCAAACCACTACCACCACCAGTTACGACTATAGTTTTTCCATTTAGAGCATTATCCCTAAGCATTTTGTTTGTGTATTTCATTTATTATGGTTTTATGAATAAAAGTAATAATAAAATTTTTTTAAATAAAAAGTGATAACTGATAAAAGTCATGTTTTTAAAGGTTGAATAAAAGTAATTTTGAAAATTAAATAAGACTCAAAAATGACAATTATTGAGGAAAAAACAGTAGCTCAAATGGTTGCTGAGAATATAAAAACAGCACATGTATTTAAAAAATATGGTATCGACTTCTGTTGTGGTGGTGGGATTAGCATAGATAAAGCCTGTAAAAAAAAGAATATCGATTTTACCATACTAAAGGAGGAATTATTGGCAGTTGATGATGCTCCTAGAGCTTACGAATATAATAAGTGGGAACTCGGATTTTTGATAGATCATATTGTAAATGTACATCATGCTTATGTTGAAGAGGCTATTCCACTAATTATTCAATATGTAGATAGAGTTGTTGAGGTTCATGGACATTATCATACTAATGTGATTAAAATTTGTGAGCTTTTTAAAGAAGTTGCAAATGAATTAACTTCTCATATGAAGAAAGAAGAAATTATATTATTTCCTTATATCAAAAAATTAATAAACCTAAAAGAAAAAGGAGGGTATGTAACTCGCCCGCCTTTTGGAACCGTAAATAATCCTATTAGAATGATGGAAACTGAGCATGAATTGGTAGGAAATATTTTTAAGGAAATAGGTAAATTAACTAATAATTACACGCCACCTGAGGGTGCATGTAATACCTTTAAAGCACTATATGCGAAACTAGAAGAATTTGAAAATGATTTGCACCAGCACATACATTTAGAAAATAATATTTTGCACCCAAAAGCAATACAATTAGAAAATGAATTACAAAACAATTAGATAGATTTAATAAAGAATATAACATTTGGTTTCGGTAGAATTTGATACTGAAAATAGATTAATTATTGATTTTAATATTTTGGAAAGGAGCTTTTATTTAAATAAAGGCTTCTTTTTAGTATTTAGTCATTAATTCATAATTAACTTTTGTTTAAGTTATTAGCTGACAAATATTTTATATATTGTAGGAATTTCAAGTTTTAATTGTAAAAATTAAGCTACTATTTTTTTTAATATTAAAAACAAATTTTAATTATGAAAACCATCAATCAATTTTCTAAAATTACATTGTTAAGTTTATTTCTATTAACAATTTCATTATCAGTAGATGCTCAAATAAAGAAAACTGCGAGCGTTGAAGGAATTACAGAATATATGCTCGATAATGGTATGAAAGTCCTATTATTTCAGGATAATTCATCACAAACCATCACTGTAAATATTACCTATAAAGTTGGATCACGTCATGAAGGCTATGGCGAAAAAGGCATGGCTCATTTATTAGAGCATATGGTGTTTAAAGGATCTCCAAAACATGAAGATATACCTAAAGAATTGACGTCTCATGGTGCAAGACCAAACGGAACAACTTGGTATGATAGAACCAATTATTTTGAAACCTTTAATGCTACTGACGAGAATTTAGATTGGGCTTTAGATTTGGAAGCAGATAGAATGGTAAATTCTTACATAGCCAAGGAAGATTTAGAATCTGAGTTTTCTGTAGTAAGAAATGAATTTGAAAGTGGCGAAAACTCGCCTACTGGAGTATTAATGAAAAAAGTAATAAGTACAGCGTACTTATGGCATAACTATGGACAATCTACCATTGGGAATCGTTCTGATATTGAACGTGTCCCTATTGACAATTTAAAAGCTTTCTATAAAAAGTATTATCGACCAGACAATGCAGTTTTAATGGTTACAGGAAAATTTAATACCGATAAAACTTTAGATTTAATTCAGAAGAAATTTGGTAACATTAAAAACCCTTCAACAGCTTTAAGAGATGTACCTACTATTGAACCACCTCAAGATGGCGAGAAACGAGTAACTCTTAGCAGAGTAGGCGATTTGCAAATTATTTCTGCGCTATACCATACACCTGCTGGTTCTCATGGAGATTATGCGGCATTAGCAATTGCTGAAGATGTTTTAACAGACCAGCCATCTGGAAGATTATATAAAACTTTAATTGATGAGAAAAAGTCTTCAAGTCTTTGGTCTTTTGCACCTTTTACTAAGGAACCATCATTTATATATATTAATGTTGATGTCCCTTCTGATAAATCTTTAGCTGAAGCTGAAACTACATTTTTATCTTTATTAGATGATTTTTCAAATAACCCAGTTACAGAGGGTGAGTTAAAAAGAGCAAAGGCCAATATTTTAAAGCAAATAGACCAGATTTATAGAAATTCTTCCTTTTTGGGTACGTATATGAGCGAGTTTATAGGTGCAGGAGATTGGAGATTAGCTTTTATTCATCGTGATCGTATCGAGAATATGACACTAGACCAAGTAAATGATGTTGTTAAAAAATATTTTATAACTACCAATAGAACTGTTGGAGAATTTATCCCTACAAAAACTCCAGTGCGTATAGGTATTTCACACACTGAAGGTGTGGATGAGTTAGTAAAAAATTATAAAGGTAAAGAGGGTTATGGTGCTGGTGAAGCTTTTGATGTGTCTTACGATAATATTGAAAATAGATTAGATTCGGGTGTACTTGAAAAAAGTGGTATTGAATATGGTTTAATTAAAAAAAATAATCGAGGTAAAACAGTTACTTTGTCTTTTGCAATGCGAAATGGTTATGTAAGTCAGTTAATGAATAAAGGTCTTACAGCACAATACACAGCAAGCTTATTAAATAAAGGCACAAAAAACATGTCGCGTCAAGCCATAGAAGATAAATTGAGCGAGCTTAAGTCTTCTATCTTTTTTAGAGGAGTTAATGGTAGGGTTTATGCCAACATTAGTAGTACTGAAGATAATTTAATTGAAACATTGTCATTAATGGCTGAGATGTTTAAAAACCCTCTTTTTGATGCTACCGAATTAGACAAGTTAAAAACACAAAATTTAGCTAGATTAGAACAAAATAAATCTGAACCTACTTTTGTTGCATCAATGCAATTAGGGCAAATAAATCAACGCTATAAAAAAGGACACCCTTTATATAACATGTCAATAGACGAGCAAATTGAAGCCATTAATGCTGTAAACACAGATGATATTAAAGCGTATTACAATGATTTTTATGGCATTTCTAATAATGCTACTTTAGTAGTGATAGGAAATTTTGATAATGCCAAAATTAAAGATTTCTTTGAAAGTGAATTCGGAGATTTCAAATCTGATTTACCATTTACTGCAATTAGTAATAAATTTCAAGAAAATAAATCAGCAAACGAAAGTTTAAAAACACCAGACAAGAAAAATGCATTTACAACAGGGACATTGTCTTTTGAAAGTAATCAGTATGATGACGATTACGCAGCACTTCAAATTGCAGGAACTATTTTTGGAGGAGGATTTTTAAATTCTAGAATTGCTAGTAGATTACGTCAACAAGATGGTGTAAGCTATGGAGCAGGTGCAGGTATTTCGGTTGATGGCGATAAGAATGATAAAAACTCTTCAATGTTTATTTATGCCATATATGCTCCTGAGAATGCTGACAAAGTACAACTTGGGTTTAAAGAAGAAATTGCTCGTTTTATTAAAGATGGTATTACTGAAGAAGAGCTTAAAGATGCCGTAACAGGCTGGGTGCAATCCCAAAATGTATCCAGAGCAAAGGATAATGAACTTTCGAGTGTTATTAATAATAACCTATATTATGATAGAGATTTAAATTTTCAGAAAAATGTTGAGAGTAAAATAAAAAACTTGACAGTAGAAGATGTTAATAAAGCCATTAAAAAACATTTTAAAACTTTTGAACATTGGACGGTTGTAAATGCAGGAGATTTTACAAATCTCATTAATTTAGATCAGAAGAAAACAAAAGATTAATAATTAAACCCATAAAAAAGCCAGATTCTTAATCTGGCTTTTTTTATTTTAATCAATTAAGATTTCTAAAATTTTAATTGCAGCATCACTAATTTTTGTACCAGGACCAAAAACAGCCACAGCACCAGCATCAAATAAATATTTGTAATCTTGTTTAGGGATTACACCACCAACAATGACCATAATATCGTCACGCCCATAGTTTTTGAGAGCTTCAATTACCTGAGGAACTAGAGTTTTGTGTCCAGCAGCAAGTGAGGACACTCCAAGAATATGAACATCATTTTCTACAGCTTGTTTGGCAGCTTCTTGAGGTGTTTGGAACAACGGACCAATATCGACATCAAAGCCAACATCAGCATAACCTGTTGCCACAACTTTAGCACCACGGTCATGTCCATCTTGTCCCATTTTTGCAATCATTATCCGAGGTCTTCTACCTTCTTGTTCTGCAAAAACATCAGCTAATTCTTTAGCTTTTTTAAAGGATTCATCGTTTTTTATTTCTTTACTATACACGCCACTAAATGATTTTATTTGTGCTTTATAACGTCCAAACTCAGCTTCAAGGGCATCGCTAATTTCACCCAATGTGGCACGCTCTCTAGCAGCTTCAACAGCTAAAGCTAGTAAATTTCCTTCTTTTGAACGTGCTACTTCGGTTAATTTTGATAATGCTGCTTTTACTTTTTTATTATTTCTTTCAGATTTAATTCTGTTTAATCGTTCTATTTGTTGATTACGAACAGTTTGATTGTCAACCTCAAGAATATGCAAAGGATCTTCCTCTTTCAATCTATATTCATTAACACCAACAATAATATCTTGTCCAGAATCTATACGTGCTTGTTTGCGAGCTGCAGCTTCTTCAATACGTATTTTAGGAATTCCAGCCACAATGGCTTTAGTCATACCTCCCAATTCTTCAACTTCTTGAATAAGTTCCCAAGCTTTTTGTGTGATATCGTGCGTTAGTTTTTCAACGTAGTAACTTCCTGCCCAAGGATCGACTGTCTTAGTGATTTTGGTTTCTTCTTGTAAATAAATTTGAGTATTACGTGCAATTCTTGCTGAAAAATCGGTTGGTAATGCAATGGCTTCGTCTAAAGCGTTAGTATGTAAGCTTTGTGTGCCTCCAAAGGCAGCTGCAGCAGCTTCAATACAAGTTCTGGATATGTTATTAAAAGGATCTTGCTCTGTTAAACTCCAGCCACTAGTTTGACAATGTGTTCGTAATGCAAGAGATTTTGGATTTTTAGGGTTGAATTGTTTTATCAATTTAGCCCAAAGTATTCTGGCAGCTCTTAGTTTAGCAATTTCCATAAAATGATTCATGCCAATTGCCCAAAAGAATGATATACGAGGTGCAAAAGTATCTATATCCATTCCAGTCTCAAGACCTTTTCTTATGTATTCTAACCCATCTGCCAATGTGTAAGCCAATTCAATATCACAAGTTGCACCAGCTTCTTGCATGTGGTAACCTGATATACTGATACTATTGAATTTTGGCATGTTATTACTGGTAAATTCAAAAATATCTGAAATGATTTTCATAGAAGGTTTAGGCGGATATATATACGTGTTTCTCACCATAAACTCCTTAAGAATATCATTTTGTATCGTTCCTGCTAATTGTTCTGGTTTAACGCCTTGTTCTTCGGCAGCAACAATATAAAATGCCATAATTGGCAAAACGGCTCCATTCATAGTCATGGAAACGCTCATTTTATCTAGCGGAATTTGGTTGAAAAGAATTTTCATATCCTCCACGCTATCAATAGCAACTCCAGCTTTTCCAACATCACCAACTACACGTTCATGGTCAGAATCATAACCTCTATGTGTTGCCAAATCAAAAGCTACAGAAAGTCCTTTTTGTCCTGCTTCTAAATTGCGTCTGTAGAATGCATTACTATCTTCGGCAGTACTAAAACCAGCATATTGACGAATAGTCCATGGTCGTCTAACATACATAGTGCTATACGGGCCGCGAAGATAAGGTGGAATACCAGCAACAAAGTTGAGGTGTTCAATGGCTTTTAAATCTTCGCTTGAATAGATTTTTTTAAGTTCAATCCCTTCAGCTGTTAAAAATATTTTATTTTTTATTGATTTCTGACTTGGAGTACCAGATGTAATGACGATATGTTGTACATTTTTTCTAGCCATTAAAAAATCATTTTCTCAATAAAGGAATCAAAATCTGCTTCAAAGGCAGTTGTAAGCTGTACAAATACTGTTTTATCGTTTGTGGAAATGATATAAGAGGAATTGAACGCTTCCTTTTTTGTTTTCTTATCTGTTACTTTATAAATAGCTTTAAATAGTTGTTGATTAACATTCCCACCATACTTGACAGAAATTTTAGTAAATGTGAGATTACTGTTTTTTGCTGTTTTTTGGTTATTTAATTGTATTAACCCTAGTAACTGACTTGCACTTTGTCTAGAAAATTTAAAAAAGGGGACTGTATTTATTGTGTATGTAGATCTTGTGTTTTTATCAAAGAATATATACAATGATCCTTCCATTTTATGCAATGCATTTAATCGGTCAATTTCAAAATTGTATTCTTTTTTAGTAGTTAAAGAGTCTAAGAGTTTTTGATATTTTGCCAAAGAAAACCTTTCAAAATCTGTGGGTAAATAAATTTTTGTCCCAGTATCATCTAAAAAATGATATTTTCCAGAGATATTTTCAACATTTTCGTTCCCAAGCCAACTTTGAGCTTCATTAGCAAGGTTAAGACAAGATACCATAAGGAGTGTAATAACAATTAAGCAAATAAGGGATTTAGGTTTATTGTTCATTTTTAATTTGTATATAATTGTTTTATTAAAGTAATTATTATTTTAAACTATCTTGTTTTGCTTTTGTCTTTTTGTTTTTCTTCACTGTGCCGAGTTTTGTTAAATTTTCAGGATCTACATCATAGATTAATCCATTTTCTTTTTGCTTTTCAACATAATCCGGCAAACTCATTTGTATTAGTTTTGTATAAATCATGTCTAATGCAACATAAGTTGCGAGTGCTCTGTCTTTTTTTGCCATTAAGAGTCTTTTAGTGTATAAAACGGGACCTAAAACTTCAGTAGTTAATGTTCCTGAAGAAGACAGTACTTCTATGGTTGTATTCATTTCTGTATCCTGTATATTTTCAATAATACAGTTTACTAATTCGTT
>CAZQBE010000102.1:3638-7964 GCA_964591595.1 uncultured Flavobacteriaceae bacterium | reverse complement strand
CCATTAGCGCCGATGGTACTACTATTGTGGAAGAGTAGGTCGCTGCCTTTTTTAAAGTCCTTTACTTAATTGTAAAGGACTTTTTTTATGATTTGTTTTAAAAGATATATCTTTATAATTAATATTAAAATGAACAAACATGAAACAACAAAATTTTAAGAATCATAGTAAGTGGGTAATTGGCTATCATCTTGTGTCTTTTTTGGCAATTTTTGCTTTAATAGTTGGCTCAATAATAAATTTAGTGCATTCATCGGATGATAATTTGTATGCATCTTCGTTATTAGTATTAATTTCTTTTATCTTATTATTCTTATTTTATTTTTTAAGGGCTTTTGCCTTAAGGGCTCAAGACAGGGCAATTAAAGTGGAAGAAAACTTAAGGCATTATTTACTAACAGGGAAACCATTAAGTAGTAAGTTGTCTGTTAGGCAAATTATAGGGTTACGATTTGCATCGGATGATGAATTTCCAGATTTAGCAGATAAAGCAGTTACAGAAAATCTTTCGGAAAAGGAAATTAAAAAAGCTATTAAAAATTGGAAAGCCGATATGTATCGTGCTTAATTTTGTTTTTAGGTTTTGTTGTTGCGTGAGTGGTTGAAACGGCATCCTTTTTATGCTTATTTTTTAGCATGAAAAGATATAGTGAAAGACACGACAGCAATATTTATTGCTGTCACGCCCTATAACTTAATTTCTAAATGTTTTTTGAGATTGTAAAAAACTATTTTAATCTCTTAGAATACTCCTCGAGATTACAATTTTTTGAATTTCAGAAGTGCCTTCATAAATCTGTGTGATTTTAGCATCACGCATTAGGCGTTCAACATGGTAATCTTTTACAAAACCGTTACCACCATGTATTTGTACAGCTTCAACAGTAGTATCCATAGCAACTTGCGACGCATAGAGTTTTGCCATAGCACTAGATAAATCATAGTTGTTATGCTGATCTTTATCCCAAGCAGCTTTCATACATAAATGACGAGCGGCTTCAATTTGAGTTGCCATATCTGCCAATTTAAATGCGATGGCTTGGTGATTGCAAATTTCTGTGCCAAATGCTTTGCGTTCTTTGGAATATTTTCTTGCTAATTCGTATGCACCAGAAGCAATTCCTAAGGCTTGAGACGCAATCCCGATACGACCACCAGCCAATGTTTTCATGGCAAATTTAAAGCCAAAACCATCGTCGCCAATTCTATTTTCTTTAGGGACTTTTACATCGTTAAATTGTAACGAATGTGTATCACTACCACGAATTCCTAGTTTATTTTCTTTAGGACCAATATCAAAACCTTGCATTCCTTTTTCTACAATAAGAACATTTATACCGTGATGCTTTTTTTCTGGATGTGTTTGTGCAATAACTAAGTAAAAATCGGCTGTTCCACCATTGGTTATCCAGTTTTTAGTGCCGTTTAAAAGATAATAGTCTCCTTTGTCTATTGCTGTAGTTTTTTGTGATGTTGCATCACTACCAGCTTCTGGTTCACTTAAACAAAATGCACCGAGACATTCTCCCGTTGCTAACTTTGTTAAGTATTTTTGTTTTTGGTCTTCGTTACCAAAGGTTTCAAGACCCCAACAAACTAAAGAGTTATTTACTGACATTACTACAGAAGCAGAAGCGTCAATTTTTGAAATTTCTTCCATAGCAATTACATAAGACATGGTATCTAAACCACTTCCTCCATATTTGGGGTCTACCATCATGCCAAGAAACCCAAGTTCTGCCATTTTTTTTACTTGTTCATGAGGAAATTCCTGTTTGTCATCACGCTCAATAACGCCTGGAAATAATTCGTTTTGTGCAAAATCGCGTGCTGCATCACGTATCAATAGATGCTCTTCGGTAAGATTAAAATCCATATTGTCTTAAAAATTGTTGATTTTATAAAAATGCTACGCAAAGATAAGCCTTAAATAATATTTTTTCAATAATGATTGCTATTTTTACCAGATATGTTAAAAACAGAATATCGAGTTATAGGTGTTATGTCGGGAACATCATTGGATGGTGTGGATTTGGTCTATGTTACTTTTAATTTTGATAGAAGTTGGAACTTTAAATTACACCATACGCAAACCATAGCTTATAACACGTATTGGTTTGATATTCTTGAGAGGTTGGTCGATTTTTCTTTAGAAGAATTACATAATATTGATAAAAAATACACGCTTTATCTTGCTGGTTTGATTGAGGAGTTTATAGATAAATTTAATATTAAAAATCTAGATGCAGTATGCTCGCATGGACATACGGCTTTGCATCAACCAGAAAAAGGGGTAACCTATCAGATTGGAAACTTACAAAATATAGCTGAATTGATTAACCAAATTGTGGTTTGTGATTTTAGGAAACAAGATGTTGCTCTTGGTGGGCAAGGGGCACCATTGGTTCCAATAGGAGATCAATTATTATTTTCCCAATATAATATTTGTTTAAATCTTGGCGGATTTGCAAATGTTTCAAAAGAATTAGAAAATGTTCGAATTGCTTATGATATTTGTCCTGTAAATATCGTGTTAAATAATTACGTTAAAGAACTTGATTTTAATTATGATGATCAAGGAAAGATTGCTTCGACTGGGGAAATAAATGATAAATTACTAGAAAAATTAAATGCTCTAGATTTTTATAATCAAAAATTTCCAAAATCATTAGGGCTTGAATGGGTTAAAATAAATGTTATCCCTCTTATAGATTCTTTTAAACTTCCTATTAAAGATGTTTTAAGAACTTTTGTTGAACATGTTGCAATACAGATTTCTAAAGAAATAAATATTAAGGAAAGAAGTAAAGTTTTAATTACTGGAGGAGGGGTTTTTAATTTATTTTTAATGAAGCAAATTAAAAAGCACACAAATAACGAAGTTATAATTCCATCAAAAGAAATTATAGAATATAAGGAGGCCTTAATTTTCGGGTTTTTAGGTGTGCTAAGACTAAGACATGAAGTGAATTGTTTGCGTAGTGTTACAGGAGCAGATAAGAATCATAGTAGCGGTAAAATATTTCATCCTTAAAAACTTAATAATTTTATATTAAAGCATTTTTAGTTTTTTATATTTGTTACTATTCATTTGAAATAAATTTAGGTGTGATACAATAACTTCGGAAATTAAAATTAAATTCAGCATATGGAAGCATTAATAATAATAGTATTTGTAGTAGGCTATTTAGCAATTACCCTTGAGCATAGTATAAAAATAGATAAACTGATTCCTGCTTTAGTCATGATGGCAATTAGTTGGGCTTTAATTTCTTTAGGTATTGATAGTTTTACCCAATGGTTTAACTCAGAAGAGCATGGTCTAGTAGAAGGGTTTGCTGGTTTTGCTTCAGAAGGAAAAATGGAGTTAATGGAAAATACATTATTGCACCATTTGGGTAAAACAGCTGAGATTTTGGTATTCCTTTTAGGAGCTATGACCATTGTAGAAATTATAGATTATTTTGATGGGTTTTCTACAATAAAGGGTTTTATTAAAACAAAAAGCAAAGTAAGGATTCTTTGGATTTTTTCAATTTTAGCATTTATACTATCAGCTATAATCGATAATTTAACTGCTACAATAGTACTTATTTCTATTTTACAAAAAATTGTTAAAGAACGAAATGTTCGTCTTTGGTATGCAGGGTTAATTATTATTGCAGCAAATGCAGGAGGCGCATGGTCTCCAATTGGTGATGTTACAACAACAATGCTTTGGATTGGAAAAAAAGTAACAACAGGGCATTTAATGGGTTATTTGTTTTTACCTTCTTTTGTATGTATGGCATTGCCATCTTTAATAGCTTCATTTTTGCCAGTTTTTAAAGGAAATTTGGAGGAGGAAAAAACCATTGATGATAAACCAAAAAGTAAATTTAGTTCAACCATGTTATATCTAGGTTTGGGTGGAATTGTCTCTGTTCCAATCTTTAAAATGGTGACACATTTACCACCATATGTTGGGATGATGCTAGCGTTAGGCGTAGTTGCGACTTTTGCAGAAATATATAGTAGTTCTAAATTTAGTCTAACAGAAGTTGGTGCTGGAGCAGAAAGTGAAGCACATGCACATCATAGTCCTGTACATCATTCTTTATCTAAAATTGAATTGCCAAGTATTTTATTCTTTTTAGGAATACTATTAGCTGTTGCAGCATTAGAATCATTAGGTATATTATTTAATTTTGCGGGTACTTTGCAAGAAACTATGCCTATGCTGGGTACAGAAATAGAACCGATTCAAGGTTATGAGAGTGTATCGGATTTGGTAGTTTTGTTATTAGGTGTAGCTTCGGCAGTTATAGATAATGTGCCGTTAGTAGC
>CAZQBE010000102.1:0-3628 GCA_964591595.1 uncultured Flavobacteriaceae bacterium | reverse complement strand
GTAGCGGCAAGTTTAGGGATGTTTAGGGAGCCAATGGATAATGAGTTATGGCATTTTATTGCCTTTTCAGCAGGAACAGGAGGTAGTATGTTAATTATAGGTTCTGCAGCTGGAGTTGTAGCTATGGGAATGGAAAAAATTGATTTTTTCTGGTATTTGAGAAAAATTTCCTGGTTGGCGCTTATAGGATTTTTAGCCGGATCGTTAACATTCTTTTTTACCAGAACATTATTCTAAGATACTTTATTTTAAAATCATTCGTTTATTATTCAAAATCTAATATAACTTAAACCAATAACATGATTAACTTGTTAATTGCAAATGCTGTTCAAGACAGAACAGAATTAATTACAGATGGAGAATCTGTAGAAAAAACGCTTTCCATAATAGAACTTATTAAAAGTGGAGGATTAGCAGGACAAATTATCATTCTAGTATTATTTGTTTTATTAATTGTAGCAAGTTACATTTATTTTGAACGTTTGTTTGCTATTAAAGCCGCGTCTAAAGTTGATGTAAATTTCATGAATCAAATTAAAGAGCATGTCTCTAATGGTAAGATTGATTCAGCACAAGTATTATGTGCACAAGTAAACTCTCCAGTATCTCGATTAATTAGTAAAGGAATTTCCAGAATTGGAAAACCTTTGGAAGACATTAATACAGCCATAGAAAATGCTGGTAAACTAGAAGTTTACGGATTGGAAAAAAATGTAAGTGTTCTCGCAACTATTTCGGGAGCAGCTCCTATGATTGGATTTCTTGGAACTGTAATAGGTATGATTATAGCAATTTTTGAACTTGCAAATGCAGGTGGTCAAATTGATATCGAGTTATTATCCAATGGTTTATATACTGCAATGACCACAACAGTAGCAGGATTAATAGTGGGTATTATTGGATATATAGCATTTAATCATTTAGTAGGAAGAACCAATAAAGTAATTCACTTAATGGAAGCGAATTCAGTAGAGTTTTTAGATCTTCTTAACGAACCTATATAGTATGGATCTTAGAGGAAGAAATAAAGTTACACCAGAATTCAATATGTCGTCAATGACAGACATAGTATTCTTGTTATTAATATTTTTTATGCTGGCTTCCACTTTAGTTTCAGTAAATGCAATCGATATCTTGCTACCTAAAGCAAGTGGGATAACGGAAAACAAAAAATCTGTATCTGTAAGTATAAAGAAAGATTTGTCATATTATATTGATAAAAAACGTGTTGGGATAAGTGTCTTAGAAAGTGAGTTAATTACAATGTTATCTAAGGATTCTAAGCCTACTATAGTTTTGCGAGCAGAAAAATCTGTTCCAGTAGAGAATGTGGTGAAGGTTATGGATATTGCCAACAGAAATAAGTTTAAGGTCATTTTAGCTGTAAGACCAAATTAGCCTTTCATAGCTTAAGTATATAACATGAAATATTTTAAGACCAAACATGAGAAAGAATCGGTAAGAATTACGGCGTTAATTGCTGTAATTTTGTTGTTGCTTATCTTTATTGCTGGTCCTAAATATATGGATCCACCTTTAGAATATGGGATTGCTGTAAATTTTGGAACCACTGATTTTGGTAGTGGTAGAGTACAACCCAAAAAGCCTGTAAGAGCACAACCCAAAGAAATTAAGCAGCCACAGAAAATTGAAGAATCCAAACCAGAAACTTCAAAACCACAGGAGACCAAAGAAGAAGTTCTTACTCAAGATAATGCTGAAAGTATAGCTATTAAAAAGAGAGAAGCTGCTGAGAAAAAAAAGAAGGCAGAAGCAGAAGCTAAAGCTAAAAAAGAAGCCGAACGTGTTGAACGTATAAAAAGAGAGCAAGATGCCAAAAAGAAAAGGCTTGATGATTTAATTGGAGGTATTGGCAAATCGGATGGAACAGAAACTGGTGGTGAAGGTGATGATAATAAAGCTGGAGATAAAGGACAGCTAAATGGGGATCCTTATGCACCAAGTTATTTTGGCCAACCAGGTTCTGGAGGAGGAGGTACAGGTTACGGGTTGAGAGGTCGTGGCAAACCTTCAAAATCTAAAGTACTTCCAGAATGTGATGAAGAAGGAAGTGTTGTGGTTCAAATTCAGGTGAACAAACAAGGTAGAGTTGTTAATGCAGTTCCTGGTAAAAAGGGGACAACTGGTGCATTATGCTTGTATGACGCGGCTAAAAAAACAGCACTCACTTACAAATGGCGAGCCGATTCAAAAGCACCAGCAAAACAAGTAGGCTTTGTGGTTATTAACTTTAGTGTAAGCCAATAACATATGAATTATAATGATACTGTAAATTGGATGTTTCACCAATTGCCTATGTATCAAAATAAGGGTAAAGCGGCATATAAAGCCAATTTAAATAACACTTATTTACTTGCCAAACATCTTAATAATCCTGAAAACAAATTTAAATCTATTCATGTTGCTGGAACTAATGGTAAAGGTTCTACAAGTCACATGATAGCTTCTATTCTTCAAGAAGCTGGTTATAAGGTAGGTCTATATACTTCACCTCATTTAAAAGATTTTAGAGAACGTATTAAAGTTAATGGTAAGAGTATTAGTAAGCAATTTGTAATCCAGTTTATAAAGCGATATAAATTATTTTTTGAAGCCAATGCATTGTCTTTTTTTGAAATGACTGTAGGTTTAGCTTTTGAATATTTTTCAAAACAAAATGTTGATATTGCAATTATAGAAGTCGGTTTAGGAGGTCGTTTAGATTCTACAAATATTGTGACTCCTGAAGTATCTGTGATTACAAATATAGGATTGGATCATACACAGTTTTTAGGACAAACTATTCAAGATATAGCAAAAGAAAAAGGTGGTGTTATTAAACCAAATATTCCAGTAGTTATTGGCGAATCTCAAAAAGAAACTAAGTCTCTTTTTATGGACATAGCAAAAGCACAGAATGCTCCTATTTATTTTGCAGACATATTAGTGAAAACTGATTTTGAATCCGATTTAAAAGGGACTTATCAAAAACATAATATAAAAACAACTGTACAGACCATTTATGAACTAAATAAAAAAGGATTTAGTATTTCGGATAAAGATATAGCAAAAGGATTGTTAAGTGTTGTTGAACACACAGGGTTAAAGGGACGTTGGCAAATATTACAAAAGCATCCAAAGATTATTTGTGATACAGCGCATAATAAAGAAGGATTATGTTATGTAATGCAACAATTAAGTGAGGAATCATATAATAATTTGCACATGGTAATAGGAATGGTAGACGACAAAAATATCGATACCATTATTGATTTATTTCCCAAAGAGGCAATCTATTATTTTTGCAAACCTAATGTTTTACGAGGACTAGATGCAAGTATTTTAAAAGAAGTTTTCATTAAAAAGGACTACCTTGGTAACGTTTTTAATTCGGTTACTGAAGCATTAGAAAACGCTAAGAAAAACGCAGACAAAAACGATATAATTTACGTTGGAGGAAGCACTTTTGTAGTGGCTGAAATAATATAGAATTTTATTTGAAAATGTTTGTCAGATTAAAAAACTGACTTATATTTGCAGTCCAATAATTAGGGCGCATAGCTCAGTTGGTTCAGAGCACTTGGTTTACACCCAAGGGGTCGGGGGTTCGAATCCCTCAGCGCCCACA
>CAZQBE010000101.1:0-7970 GCA_964591595.1 uncultured Flavobacteriaceae bacterium | reverse complement strand
ATTTTAGATTGGACAAGAACGACATTCCAAACTAAAATCCACATACCAATTTTTATTGACAGTATGGAAGAAATACATCTATGGATACCTATACAACAAAGAACTGAATTAGGCAAATGTCGTTGTGGTCGTATAGTTTGGTCGGATGATGAGGAAATACTAATTCCTCCATTAGGCGAACAAACTTGGATGCACATGGACTGTGCAGCAGAATACGTACACGATATTAAGTTAGAAGATCAATATAATGATCCGTACTGTGAAGGTGAAGATGAATATGATCCTGACGCCTGATAATACCAATTTTTTATTGACAGTATTATGAATGCGACGCTATTTAGGACGTAGGGTGTAGTCGTGGACTACGTGAAGGATAGCCATAATATCCACGTGATTAAACACGTGACAGATTAAATTCGTCTATCAATTTGGGAAAACCTATTACTTATATTGGTAATTTTATACGTTAGAGCATGGGAATGTCTAACGCATATCGTGATGAATTACCATACGAATCAGAATTAACGTGTATTGATTGTGAAGTGTTTTGGGGAAACAAGGCAAAAATTATTAAAAAGAAACGTGGATTTATGAATAAAGAAACAGGCGAATTTGAGGAATATGCTTCATGGCGTAATCCTGATGGTTCGTCACATAACGTCAACGTGGGAACTGAAGAAGATCCACAATGGCTTCACGTGTGGTCAAAACATGAACACATCCTCGCAAAAGATGGTGGAACTGCACGTTTACGCATAAATCGAGAAAAAACTTTTAATAAGAGTTAACACGTTAAATGAAACATGAGTTGTGAATGTGGAATGTGTAAACATGAGAATCGTCTAGATTGTCGTGAATGTGATTGTTGTGAAAACCTTCATGCTAATTTCTCATCGAAATCTATAATAAAGAAAGATCTTTTACTTGATTGATGGTCGTCGCAAAAAAATGCAAAGAATGTGGTGAATATAAAGCCGAGAAACATTTTTTCGATAATAGATTTTTAATGTGTAGAACCTGTTACGCCAAAATATCACCTCACACAATTAGGTGTCCACGCTGTAACGATATTTACGATGGTTATTGGCAAGAATGTGATAATTGTATAACGAGTGTTTACAGTGAAACATAGAAACAAATAAATTACCTTTCGTATATAATATATTTACATTCCCTGTTCTAATTCTTCCAAGATTTAACAGGAGAATTCAATAAGCATAGGAAAGGCAACGTGAATCTCTTGTGTTGCACATCAATGGGTTCGTTCATACTCGTTGTACTTTCTTATGCTTATCTTTAATGTTAATCATTGAGATTTCTTTATATACTGTTTGTGAGTAAATTATGTTTATATTCTATTTTTGTATAATTAATTTATGACACAAATGCCAGCACTCGTACCAAGAGAAGTAGAGATTCAACGCTTGAAGAAAATATGGCTAGTCGTAATAGCTATGGGTTCAGTAGCAGCGTCAGTCGAGGTAGATAATTTCGTAGATGGATCATTACACCAAACTTCAATACGTGATAGTGCATTTACTCCAGCACACTGGTGGTTATATTCACACTTCGTTGCATTACCACTTGGATGGGGATTCGTTGCAATTTATGATCGTAAAGTTCCTGTTTTACGTGGACCAAATAACTCCATGAATACAGGTCTAAAGATGACAATTCTAGGATATTTAGCTACGATGTTTACCATAGGCGTCAATGAAATGTGGCACTTTTGGTTCGTCGAAGAAATATTTGCAGTTCCAAATCATTGGATGTTTAACATGGGCGTGGTTGTTGCTTTCATTGGAGCATTAGCATACGTAGTCCGTGTTTATGCAAGACTCGTTGAATTAGGTGCAGAAACAGCAGGTGAAAGCCCATACGTAGCAGAAATGTATAAAATGGCTCTAGAGGGCAAAATGTATAGCCGTTCTATTCCATAAAACTTTTTAATTAACAGGAAACAATTTTAATCATGGCAAAAAAACCAAATTTATTTAGCTGGTTAAACAGTGAATCAAATAAATTATTACGTCAAGCGATAGAGGATTCAGAAGAAGTCAAAATCGCATCGTTATTAGAAACCGAAGAAGAAGAATTAGAAGAATATCACCCACAAATAACGACTAAAAACGACGAAACGAGTAAACAGCGGGAAACGATCAAAACAGCGGGAAACGATCCTAATTTTGTCGAGAATGGTTCAGGATTCATTCGTGAAGACATACAAGGAAGAAATATAGATAGAAGTAAGGAAGCAATTTCAGCAGATTATGAAACACATGGATCAACGGCAGATTCTCTCAATCGTCAAAAATTAAAATGTAGAAAGAAAGTAGCTGGATTAGTCGATAAAAATGGAACTACGATTGAACTTTTCACAGGAATGGGAAATCTCACAAACGCAGTTTATCTGCCAATCGCAAAAAAATGTATCATGGTTGAAATGAATCCAAAATACGTTGCGTTTCTCAAAAATAAATTTCCTGAAGATCAAATCGAAGTATTCAATATGAACAACGAAGAATTTGTAGCAAATCATTTAGAAAACATCAATCAAGAAGACGTAACTCTAATAGATTTTGACGCTTTTGGAGCTACGGCAAAACTAATCACGTCATTTTTCAAAAAATTCAAGGTCACACGAAAAATAGGAGTATGTATAACTGACGGTATTGGAGCAAGAATGTGTTTTTACTCACGTGATAAAACAAAATCTGCCGATGAATTAATTAGGCTTGGTTATCCAGTCGTCGAGAGAAAAGGAATGTCAATCTCAACTTTCGGTCATCATTTACTAGGAAGATTAATGGAACGTATCGCATCAACTTACAATCTAAAATTAACAGTCGTGAGCAAACAACATAATCGTTCAATGACAGTCTATACAGGATATATTCTTGAACCACAATGAGTATTCAACCGTGTCCAAAATGCAAAGCCGTTAAAGGATGGGAATGGGTTTGGGGAAAAAACGATGGACATTCGACAGGATATTCTAAATGTAAATCATGTGGAGCAAAATTTTGATTTGTAATGACGGATTATGGTTTTGGTTTACAAATTGGTTTTTCAATTCTTGCATCGTAGAATAGAAACATATAATACGTGCATTAACTATTACACTTACAATGGGCGAGACAACAGAAATTGAATGGGCAGATAGAACAGTAAATTTTGCTTGGGGTTGTACCAAAGTAAGTGCTGGTTGTGAAAAATGCTATATGTTCCGACTATCAAAAATTTATGGTCGTAAAGCTGATATGTTTCAACCACGCAAAATAGAAAACGTGGAACGTGACATAAAAAAATGGAAAGAACCTTCAATAGTTTTTGTCAATTCCATGACAGATACATTCCATGAATCAGCTTCAGAGGAATTCATTAACCAACAATTTGACATGATGGCTAAATATCCACAACATGAGTATATCGTACTAACAAAAAGAATAAATCGTGCATTTACATATTTCAAAGGCAAAAAAGTTCCTGATAATATTTGGCTTGGAACAAGCATAGAGAATAACGGATCATTACACAGATTAACTAAATTACATAAAATCGACGCAAAAATTAGATTCGTTAGTTTCGAGCCTTTACTAGACAATATCTCTAAAGATAAACTAGATGAATGTGGGGGATTAAACGGAATTCACTGGGCAATAGTTGGTGGTGAATCAGATCAAAAAGATCCACGTCACTTCGATGAACAATGGGCTAGAAATATTCGTGATTACTGTCGTGAATCAAAAACAGCATTTTTCTACAAACAATCAGGTGGTAAACGTAAAAAAGATGGAGTTTGGGGAACAAACATTTTAGACGGCGAAAAATATCTAGAAATGCCTATCAAATTAGCAACAAAAGAATCCACAGGTGATTACAAAAAAATAAAAGGAACGAAGAAATTTGCAAATGTAGCTATGCAAGAAACTAACGGTCAAATTGATTGGGGAAGGAAAGGAACATAATGGACACTAGGCGACATTACTGTAAGATCTGTAATTTAAAACGTAGTACAAAATGCACGTGTAGGAAAAACAATGAAATACGATAAAAGACAATTCAATAGGAAACGAGAACAACATGGTGGAAGAATGACATCAACACTTTCAAGCGAAATATTCACCGTGAAAGAAGAAGTACACAAAATGACTTCTAATTGTTTTCGCAAAGCACATAGTAAATGCAAATCAAATAATTGCACGTGTAGGTGTCACAAAAATGAGTGACGATGTTTTTGAATGTCAAAAATGTTTTTCAATAGTTAGTGACGAGGAATTAGATTATGATCATAATGTATGTAAAAATTGTATCGCAGATTGGATAGAAAAAAATGACGAATATTAGATCAACTTCATACGAAGCGTGGCAATCATACCGTTCAAACTTAGGACAAAAACAATTCAGAATTTGGGAAGCATTTCAAAAATATGGTTCATGCACTAATCTAGAAATCAGTCATCTAACAGGAATACCTATAAACCAAGTCACGCCAAGAACAAATGAGTTGGTAAAACTAGGAGCAATAATTGAAGATGGAAAAAGAGATTGTAATGTATCAGGAAGGAAAGCAATAATATGGAAAACAATATTACGTTCTTCGATTTATTCGCAGGAATAGGTGGATTCAGAATTGGCATGGAAAACGCAGGTTTTAAATGCGTGGGAAGTTGTGAGATAGATAAATATGCACGACAAATTTACACAAAAAACTTTGGATCAGAACACGAGTTCTTCAAAGACGCAAGAGAAATCAACCCAAACGGACTCAAATTCGACGTACTCGTTGCAGGATTCCCTTGCCAATCTTTTAGCACGGCTGGAAAAAGGCTTGGATTTGAAGACACGAGAGGTACGTTATTTTATGAAATTGCTCGGATTGCGAAAGAAGTCCGACCTCGCTGTTTATTCTTGGAAAACGTTAAAGGACTCCTTAATCACGAACAAGGATCAACTTTCACCAAAATCCTCGACTCCCTATATGAAATGGGGTTCACTAACATCGAGTGGCAAGTTATCAACAGCAAATATTATGTTCCACAGAACAGGGAACGTGTCTTCATTATTGCACGTACTGGAAACGAATGTGAATCCCAAATATTTCCTCTCGAACAAGATGGTAGCCAGCATGAAAGTCCACGAGAAACGTCATCAGGAAAAGGGGAACAGCTTCAAAATGTCCATAGTGGATCAATTACTTCCACGTACTACAAAGGATGGGGAGCAGGCAGAACAATGATTAGAACGGCAAACTCCAATTCAAACACCGTCAATCGTCGTCAAGTTCGTGAAGAAACTTGGTCGTTAACAGGAAACCCAAATGATTTTGCAATAGAAGAACCACCAAAATCAGATTACCAAAACAAAATAATCGAACCAAAACTGAAACACAAATACGATTTATATCCTGAACATCAATCTCACGCTGGTCGTGTTTATGAATCAGATGGGTTGGCACGTAGTTTAATATCTAGTGAAGGTGGCGTAGGAAAACAATCAGGATTATACGAAGTTCAAGATCGAATCAGAAAATTAACCCCAACTGAATGTGAAAGATTACAAGGATTTCCTGACGGCTGGACAGAAGGAGCTTCGGACACACAACGCTACAAAATGATTGGAAATGCCGTCACAACTAACGTTATATCTGACATAGCAGGAAGATTGTATAATGCCCTCAAAAAAGAAACGCAGTAGCCGTAATACAAATTATGTTCGTGGAAGGAATTTTGAATATTCCGTTATGCGACATTTACGTGCCAAGAAATACTATTGTATCAGGGCATACGGATCAAAAGGACTTTATGACGTTATTGCCATAGCACCTCAACGTGAATTTGCTCAAGAAACACTCGACATTAATACTATGTGTCCTAACTGCTACAATCAAAGACCGTTGTTAATTCAGGCGAAACTGAATGGCTACGTTCCACCAAAAGAACGTGAAAAGTTAAAAGAAACCAATAAATTTGACGGCTTGGTTTTAATTGCGTGGAGCGATAAACCAAAAGGCAGTAAAGTAGGTAAACTTAAATTTAGGACACTAGAGGATATAGAGGTAGAGATAAATTGAGTAATAATAAATGTAGAGCGTGTGGCAGAGATGTTGGTTTTTCATACGTTGATAAACATTTTTGCAACGAAGGTTGTATTCGTGACTTTAAAAAAAGAAATGGTTATTACAAGAAAAAATATCGTGATAAAAACCCAAAGATATTACTAAAAGTTTGTGAAGTTTGTCACGTTAAGTTTGAACCAAATACCAACGGCGTAAAATATTGTAGCAAACCATGTTTGAATGTCGCTGCAAAAATTAGGAAGAATCCAAACATTAAAATAGGTATTCCGTTAGCAGTTTACAGAAAGGTGAAGATACTTGGGTTACTGTAAAAACGTATGTTCTAGATTTAGGTCACATAGACCACGACTAATGCCGTACTTAACTCACTCTTTTTGCCGTACTTGTGATGCATGGTTTTTAAAAGGATCAATTCGTTGTGGGTGTTGTCACACAAAACTTGCAACAAGACCACGTAACCAAAAACTAAAACATTGTTATCAAGAAGGTGCTAGATACTAATGAATAAAAAAATTCCGTTAATCTTTTGGTCTTTTCATGTTCCACCTGAACAAAAAAAATACGTCATAGATAACAAAATAAAAACATCAGGATGTTCGCAATATATTGATGGTGAGTGGAAAGAAATTGCATAGAAAATGTAACCACCCAAACTTTTTCTTCAAAGAATTCAAATTTTATTGTCGAGTTTGTGGTGAAAAAATAGAAGAAAAAGAAGATGATCTATGAAGTGCCTAAAGTGTGGGTATGAATCAGATAATCTAACATGGGATTACGAACTACACGCAAACACAGGCAAGTGGAAATTATACGACAAACAACTAGAGCGACTACACACGTGCAAACGTAAACCGAGACCTGAATCAAAACCAAAAAAAGACGAGATGACAATCTGTCCAAAATGCGATCCATTATCGCCCGATAGATATATATTAAAATCAAAACTTCAGGAACATATCAAAAAAGAACACATAGATTGGGGTAATTACAATGAATAAACTACACCGTAAGATACTAATTGGCGACGTTCTCGAAAAAATGCTAGAGATACCTGATGAATCAATAGACGTGATAATATCAAGTCCTCCATATTGGGGATTACGTGATTACGGAGCTGACGGACAATGGGGATTAGAAAAAGATTTTAATGAATACCTCGACAAACTCGACAAACTAATGGATCAATGCAAACGTGTCTTAAAACCAACAGGCACGTGCTGGATAAATCTAGGCGACACATACTCAACAGTTTCAGGAGGCATGAAAGATCTAAAAAACGGCGTCAAGAAAAAATACGGTAAAGTCGATTATGGCGTAGGTCATGCTCACACAGGTGACGGAAAACCAGAACTCGATGGGGTATTTTCGGTAGATCAAGCAAAAATGTATAACAACTTACAATCAAAATCACGTGTAGGCATACCTGAAAGATTTTACATTCGTTGCATAGATAAAGGCTGGATAGCCAGAAACCACATACCGTGGGTAAAAGCCAATAGTATGCCGTCAAGCGTTAAGGATAGATTCACGAACAAATGGGAATCAGTATTCTTTTTCGCCAAAAACCAAAAGTATTACTTTAATCTTGACGCAGTTCGTGTAGAACCAATAACTAAAATTAAACCAAAGCCTTTCAACCGTAGAATCCGTGACGCTAAACGATTAGAAAATATGAATCAAGACGGAGCTATCGTGGGAGCTGAAGCCACAAGACAAGAAAAATTGAATACCGATAAACTTGGCAACAAACTTAGAGGAATGAGAATCAAAATATCCGATATTCAAGAAACAACAGTGGGTGAAGTAATAACCGAGAAACCGTTTAAAGAGGAATCTAACAAGATAATAGCCACGAAGGTCAAAATAGGTGACGGCGAGGTAAATGTTTTTT
>CAZQBE010000100.1:0-7975 GCA_964591595.1 uncultured Flavobacteriaceae bacterium | reverse complement strand
AATCCATAGCCTATTTTTCTGATGAATCAGGAGAATATGCATTGCATATTAAAAATAATACTACTGGAAACGTTAATATCATTCCATTAACTGGAACAGGGTTTTATGCGAATATACATTGGTCTCCAGATAGCAAAAAAGTGTGCTTTGTAGATAATGGTCGTAATTTTTATGTCACAGATATTGCTAATAGAAAAATCACCAAAATAAATACTGATGTGTTGTATTATCCTGGCATTTTTAGAGAGCTGTTTGGGAGTTGGTCGCACGATTCTAATTGGATTTCTTATACCATAATTACAGACACAAATTTTGAAAGAGCATATGCGTATTCGCTATCCGAAAATAAATCCTATCCACTTTCCGATGGTTTATCTAATGTTTCAGAACCCGTTTTTGATCCTAGTGGAAAATACTTATATATGTTAGCTTCAACAGATGCTGGACCATTAGTAAACTGGTTTGATCAATCTAATATTGACAAAGAACTTTCGCAATCTATTTATTTAGTAACACTTCAAAAAGATGTACCATCACCTCTGGCAAAAGAAAACGATGAGGAAAAACCTAAAGCAGAAAAAAAGGAAGACGATAAAAATAAAAAGGACGACAAATCACCAACGCCTTTAAAAATTGATTGGGATGGTTTTCAAGAACGCATACTAAATTTACCAATTCAATCTGGTGTTTATAGTAATTTGCGTTTAGCTAAAGAAGGTGAATTTTATTATCTATCCTCTTCTTTTCATTCTTCAAAATCGAGCTTAAATAAATTCGATTTTAAGAAACGAAAAAGTGAAGAATTGATGTCAGCTAACGGTTTTCAAATTTCGGCTAATGGCAAAAAAATGTTATATCTAGATAAAGGTTCTTGGTATATTTCTGATTTGGGAGCAAAATCTAAAAAAGGCCCCATTAATTTAAACGCCATTAGTGTAAAAATAAATCCTAGAGCCGAATGGACAAATATTTTTAACGAAGCATGGCGTGTTAATAGAGATTATTTTTATGATCCAGGAATGCATGGTGCAGATTGGGATGCTATGAAAGTAAAATATCAGCCCTTTTTAAAAGAGGTGTCCTGTAGAAGCGATTTATATCGTGTGATGCAATGGATGTTTAGTGAACTCTCTGTTGGTCATCATCGTTTTTCTAGTCGTGGTGATAAGCTCAATAATCCAAAACGAATTGCAGGCGGCTTATTAGGAGCCAATTATGTGATTAAAAATAATCGCTATCAAATAGCTAAGATTTTTGGTGGTTTGAACTGGACACCAAGTTTACGCTCACCATTAACCGAACCGGGAGTTGCAATTAACAAAGGTGATTATATCATTGCTGTCAATGGAAAAAATGTTTTAGGAACTGATAATTTGTATCGCTTTTTTGAAAATACAGCTAATAAAATAGTAACATTAAAAGTGAGTAAAAATGCCAATGGTTCTGAAGCTAGAACTTATAAAGTAACACCAATAGCAACCGAATGGGCAATACGAAACAGAGATTGGGTAGAAGGCAATATGAAAAAAGTACATGAAGCTACTAATGGAGACGTTGCTTATGTGTATGTACCAAATACAAGTGTTGCAGGTTTTGAATATTTTAAACGCTACTTCTATCCACAAGCTAATAAAAAAGCCATTATTATTGATGAACGCTTTAATGGTGGAGGCTCTTTAGCCGATTATTATATTGATATTTTAAAACGACCAAAACAAGCAAACTGGAATTTTAGATATGGGAAAGATTTAAAATCACCAAGTGCTTCTATACAAGGTCCAAAAGTGATGATTACTGATGAAACTGCTGGTTCTGGTGGCGATTATTTACCTTGGATGTTTAAAAAATTTAAAATGGGAACTATTGTAGGCAAACGTACTTGGGGCGGACTTGTTGGTGTATTGGGTTATCCCGAATTTATTGATGGTGGTATCGTTACAGCACCTAATGTAGCCTTCTATTCAGACAAAGGGTTTAGAGTGGAAAACGAAGGTGTTACTCCAGATATTGAGGTGGAACAATGGCCAGATTTAGTGATAAAAGGACACGATCCACAATTAGAAAAGGCCATTGAAATAGCAAAGCAAAAACTTAAAGCTAATCCGCCAAAAAAGGTACAACGGCCAGCATATCCAATTAAAACTAAAAATTAACACACTATGAAAACATATTTCAAAATCCTAACTATTTGTTTCCTTGTATCGTCTTATTCCTATGGACAAATACAATCAAATTTAGAGCTCATTGATATCTTTAATATGGAATATATTTCAGGTCCAAAAATATCTCCTGATGGAAATAAAGTTATTTACGTCAGACACTTTAAAGATGTCATGACAGATAGAAACTTATCAAACATTTGGATTGCTAACTATGATGGTTCAAATATGCGACCATTAACTACAGGAAACCAAAATGATTTCGGTCCAAGATGGTCGCATGACGGAACAAAATTAGTGTTCAAATCCAATAAGGAAGATAACAAAATGAAACTCTATATGATGTGATTGGACACCAAAGAAATAATGCCTCTTACAAATTTACCAGAAACACCAGGACAAGTTTCATGGTCTCATAATGACAAATTTATTGCGTTTAATATGTTTGTTCCAAAAGCACATGCATCCATTATTAAATTACCTGCAAAACCAGAAGGTGCTAAATGGAATAAACCTCCAATGTTTGTTGATAAAATGAACTACAGAGGTGATGGACAAGGTTATCTAAAATCTGGAAACAGGCAACTCTTTACCTTATCAACCGATGGAGGATCACCTCGTCAACTCACATTTACAGATTTTGATCATGGAGCCCCTATTTGGTCTGAAAATGATACGAATTTAATTTTTAGTGCCAATTTTCATAAAGATGAAGAATTAGAACCAAATGACAGTGAAATTTATCAAATAAATATAGCTTCTGGGCAAATTAAAGCATTAACAAACAGATATGGTCCAGACCAAGGTCCAGCATTATCACCAGATGGAACTAAAATAGCGTATACTGGATATGACGATACCTATCAAGGGTATCAAGTTACAGAACTTTATGTGATGGATGTCAATGGATCTAATTCCAAAATACTCTCAAATAAATTTGACAGAGATATTGTCAATATTAATTGGGATACCAATGGGAAAGGGCTTTACTTTCAGTATGATGATAAAGGCAATACCAAAATTGGTCATATAACTTTAAATGGAAAAGTCACTACATTAGTAGAAAACCTTGGAGGTTTATCTTTAGGGCGACCTTACAATGCTGCAACTTATACAGTGTCTAATAATGGTAAATTTGCTTATACTTTAGGAGGCACAAGTCATCCATCTGATTTGGGAGTTTCTGATGGTAAAACAACAAAAAGATTAACTGCTGTAAATGATGATCTATTTTCCTTCAGAAATTTAGGTAATGTTGAAGAAATTTGGTGGAAATCTTCTTATGATCAAAGAGATATACAAGGTTGGGTAGTCACGCCACCAAACTTTGATCCTAATAAAAAATACCCTTTTATATTAGAAATTCATGGAGGTCCTTTTGCAAGTTATGGCTCTGTATATTCTGCCGAAATACAAGCTTATGCAGCAGCAGGCTATGTTGTTTTATACTCAAACCCAAGAGGAAGTACAAGCTATGGACAAGAGTTTGGTAACTTAATACATCATGATTATCCACATCATGATTATGACGATTTAATGTCTGGTGTAGATGCTGTATTAAAAAAAGGTTATATAGATGAAAATAATTTATTTGTCACTGGAGGAAGTGGTGGTGGCGTTTTAACAGCTTGGATAGTTGGTAAAACAAATCGCTTTAAAGCAGCTGTAGTTGCAAAACCTGTAATAAACTGGTACAGTTTTGTGTTATATGCTGATGGCACACCTTTCTTTTATAAATATTGGTTTGCTAACAAACCTTGGGAAGATCCTACAAATTATTTAGAGCGTTCACCTTTATCTTATGTTGGTAATATAACCACACCAACCATGCTTTTAGTTGGAGAAGATGATCACAGAACACCAATTGCAGAATCTGAACAATTTTACGCTGCACTAAAACTGCAAAATGTAGAAACTGCTATGGTTCGTATTCCAGGGGCATCACATCATATTGCCGCAAGACCTAGTAATTTAATTGCCAAAATTGCTAGTGTATTAGCTTGGTTTGAAAAGTATAAAAATTAGATACTTTAGAAATATCCGTAAACGTCATTGCGAAGCTTGCCAGAGGCAAGATGTGGCAATCTCTCAAATTAGAACTCAAAACTGTCAGATTACCACGTCACTCCAAAAAAATGGAGTTCCTCGTAATGACAAAACAAAATAAACTAAACTATAATCCAATCAATTAGGCATTTACAAATCTGCAATTACTCAAATTAAATTTTTACTAGAATTAATAGAACAAAACACTAGTTATTGAACATATATGAATACATAGTTCTATCATTTTAGAACCAAAAATAACCCTATCTTTATCGTATGGATGGATTTAATATCGTTATGGTAATTGCCATTATCCTTTTTGCAAGATTAGGAGTGCGTTTAGTTACTGGTTATATAAAAATGAAAAAAGAAGACAAAGGCGATACTAACAATAGTAAAGCTTCAAATCAAGAATAAATAATTGACACTCTAAAACACTATGAAAAAATATCTCTTTCCAATTATCTTGCTAACTATTTTAGCGTGTAAAAAACAAGACAATAAAACAGTTGAGCAAAGTAATACAGCTGTATCAACTCAAACAGATACCATTAAAAAACCACAACGTCCAAGTGCTTATAACAATGGAAAATTCTTTGAAGTAAACGGTCGTAATATGTTATATGGTGGCAAAGACAGTATTCAACATTTTGATATTACAGATTATGATTTAAAAGATAAACAATTTCATTATGGTATTGGTCGTGAACGTTTTCCTTCATTATTAAAGCCTGAATTTACAACTATTGAAGCTGTAGATTCTCTTTGGAAAGATGAAGACAGGTTCATCCTTGCCCATTCTGGTGACGATGTAAAAGCCTATTCGGTAAAAGATTTAACACGACACGAAGTTGTAAACGATGTCTTAAATGGAGAACCTATAATGGCTGTATATTGCGTATTAGCAGATTTAGGTGCTATTTACGACAGACAATATGGTGATAATGAACTCACTTTTGCTTTAAGTGGTTATACTTATTATGACAATGAAGTTTGGGATGGATTAGATGGCTTTGTACTTTGGGATAGAGAAACTGAAAGCTTATGGTGGCCGCTTATAGATAGGGCTGTTTCTGGAGACCTTAAAGGTGTAGAACTCCTAGAAAAAGATAAAGCTAATTGGAAAGATACGACTTGGAAAGATATTAAAAATAACTTTCCAAATGCTAAAGTACTTATTTCAGGACAAGATTACGAGCGACCAAAAACATGGCAAAAATTGGATGATGTCTCAGATATTGTTAAAAATTATAGTACTAATAAATAGCAAACTGCCAATCATATGATTTTAAATAAGAACAATAATATTTAAAATATGATTGAATAAATTAATCAATCTCTAGTAAAACACACTTAATAATGCTATCTTTAACCATTATTAATAATTTTTTTAACAGTGAACGGAACAGTAAAATTTTTTAATGGAACCAAAGGATTTGGTTTCATAACAGAAGACGATTCAAATACAGAGTACTTTGTACACGTGTCTGGATTAATTGACCAAATTAACGAAGGCGACAAAGTCGAGTTTGAGTTAACAGAAGGAAAAAAAGGAATGAATGCTATAGACGTAAAAGTGGTATAGTTTTATTTTAATCTTTTAACAAAAGCCTATCAAAATTGATAGGCTTTTTTTTATTTTCAAAATTAAATTATGTAATTATTTAATCTTATCATGGAATTAAAACTATTTTCCCTTTTACTTCTTTGTTAATCATTGCATACATTGCCTCTACCACTTTTTCTAAAGGATATTCACCATGAATTTGGGCTTTTAATTTGCCTTGAGCAAACCATTTTACTATCGTCATAAAATTTTCTGTATTTTGTTGTGCTTCATTTTTAAAAAAAGCACCCCAAAATACTCCTACTATCTGGCAGCCTTTTAACAATACCAGATTTAATGGAATTTTAGGTATGTCTCCAGCAGCAAAACCAACCACTAAATAGCGTCCTTTCCAAGCTATTGCTCGTAAAGCAGGTTCAGAAAACTTATCTCCAACAGGATCGTAAATTACATCAGCTCCTTTTCCGTTAGTGAGTTCCTTTACTTTGCTTTTGAGGTCTTCGCTTGAATAGTTAATAGTATAATCGGCTCCGTTTTGTTTACAAAATTGTAACTTCTCTTCGGTTGAAGCTGCAGCTATTACAATAGCTCCAAGTGCTTTTGCAATTTGTATGGCTGCTGTACCAACACCTCCTGCTGCTCCAAGAACCAAAAGTGTTTCTCCTTCTTTTAAATTAGCACGATTAACAAGCGCATGGTATGATGTTCCATAGGTTAACATTGATGAAGCAGCTGTTGTAAAATCCATTGTTGGGGGCATTTTAAAAACATCACCAGCTTTTGCTTTTACTTCTTCTGAAAAACCACCAAAAACACTTCCATACATTACGTTATCTCCAACTTTTAGATGTTTAACATCTGCTCCTATTTGTTTTACAACTCCTGATATTTCTCCACCAGGTGAAAACGGAAATTCTGGTTTAAATTGGTATTTCCCTTGTACAATAAGTGTGTCTGGGAAATTTAATCCGCAAGCTTTAACATCTATAATTACTTCGTTTTTTGAAGGTTTTAAATTTGGAATGTCTTCAATTGTAAGATTATCTATTGGTCCAAACGATTTACATAAAACAGCCTTCATTTACTCAAAAATTACGTTGTCTCCCGAATCAAACCAAGATTTATACATTGGCATGTGTATTTTTTCTACTTGACTACGTTTTAATTTGAGTGTTGGTGTCATCAATCCATTTTCTACAGTCCATTCTTCACTCATAATAACAGCTTTTTCAATTTTTTCATGTTTTTCTAAAGTTGGATTAATATCCTGAATCATATTGCTTAAATTTTCGCTTAATTCGTCCTTACTTATTTTACGTCCTTCTTCCGATAAAACAATTAATAAAATAGGTTGTGGAATTCCCATCCCAACTATACAAACTTGTTCTATATAAGGGTTTTTAGAGAGTTCTAACTCAATAGGTGCTGGAAATATATACTTGCCTTTATCGGTTTTAAACTGGTCTTTAGCACGTCCTGTTATAGTTAAATAACCATCGTGATCATATTCGCCGACATCGCCAGTTTTTAAGTAGCCTTCGTCATCAAAAGATTCTGCAGTTGCTTCTGGATTTTTATAATAGCCTTTCATTAAACAGTTATTTAAAACGCAAATTTCACCATCAGGAGATAATTTTGCTGTTGCACCATAAGCAGGTTTTCCAACGGTTCCAAATTTATTAGCATTAGGCATATTAAAATGAGATATAATACAATCTTCGGTCATGCCATAGCCTTGTAATATGGTAATTCCTAACTTATTATACCACTCTAAAAGACTAACAGCAATTGGTGCAGCTCCAGAAATAATATGTTTAGCATTAGTAAGTCCTAATTTTTTTTTAATTTTTTTATTAACAATATTACCTACAATAGGAAGTCTTAATAATTTGTCTAACTTTTTTTGAGGCATACCAATTAAAATTTTCTCTTGGAATTTTGCCCAAATTCTTGGTACGGCAAAAAACACATCAGGTTGTGTAGCTTCTAAATTACTAGCAAAAGTTTCTAAAGATTCGGCAAAGGTCATTGAGCCACCTCTAAACATCGCTCCTATTTCAGTAATCGCTCTTTCTGCTACATGTGCCAATGGTAAAAATGAGAAAAATTTAGGATGTTCTTTTGTTTGAATTAAATTTGTTCCGTTGTGAGCGCCATTTGTAATAGTACCAACTGTATGCATCACTCCTTTAGGATTTCAAGT
>CAZQBE010000099.1:0-7987 GCA_964591595.1 uncultured Flavobacteriaceae bacterium | reverse complement strand
TAAATGTAGTTAATTGGCCTATTTCTCGAGTATTATTGTCTTATTTATCATCTATATATGTTCGCGTAATTACATGAATGAAAATACATGATACTACTGCTGGATTTGTATGTTATAAAAGAGCGGTTTTAGAAAACCTGGATTTGGATAAAATAAAGTTTATAGGTTATGCATTTCAGATAGAAATGAAATTTAAAGCACATTTAAGGCGTTTTAAAATTATTGAAATCCCTGTGATTTTTACAGATAGAACAAAAGGAGAATCAAAGTTAAGTGGAGGCATAATTTCAGAAGCGATATTTGGAGTGATTTCTATGAAGTTTAAAAGTTTATTAGGAAAGGAATAATATGAATGATTCAATAGTACTTATAAAAAATGCTAAAATAGTTAATGAAGGACGCATTTTTAATGGAGATATTCTTATTGAAAATGAATTCATAAAAGAAATAGCGGAATCAATTAGCGCAAAAACTCCAGATGTCCATGTTTTTGATGCTGAGAACAATTATGTGTTGCCAGGAATTATTGACGATCAAGTACATTTTAGAGAACCTGGATTAACGCATAAGGCCACTATTGGGAGTGAGTCTAAAACAGCAATTGCTGGAGGAATTACATCGTTTATTGAGATGCCCAACACCAATCCTCAAACAACAACAATTGAAAAGTTGGAAAAGAAATTTGAAATTGCTTCAAAAACCTCTTATGCTAATTATTCTTTTATGTTTGGAGGCACCAATGATAATCTTGATGAGATATTAAAAGTAGATACCAGAAAGGTAGCTGCTTTAAAATTATTTTTAGGCTCATCAACTGGAAATATGTTGGTTGATAATCCAGACGTATTAGAAAAAATATTTTCTAGTACCGACTTGTTAATTGCAGTTCATTGTGAGGATGAAGACACTATACAAGCAAATCTAAAACAGTATATTGATAAGTTTGGAGATGATATTCCTATGAAGCACCATTCCAAGATTAGAAGCGAAGAAGCCTGTTATTTATCGTCTTCAAAAGCTATTGAGCTTGCTAAAAAAACGGGAGCTAGACTACATGTATTTCATTTATCTACAG
Organism: uncultured Flavobacteriaceae bacterium; assembly: GCA_964591595.1. Lineage (GTDB taxonomy): Bacteria > Bacteroidota > Bacteroidia > Flavobacteriales > Flavobacteriaceae > JAADHG01. Next base: position 6,912 of record CAZQBE010000099.1, on the reverse strand, counting down.
GAAAAGAGACAGATTTGTTCACCAATAAAATGCCTCTAAAAGACAAAAAAATTACTGCAGAAGTTTGCGTTCATCATTTGTGGTTTACCGACGAAGATTATGATGAAAAAGGGACATTTATTAAATGGAATCCAGCCGTAAAAACGAAAGCAGATAGAGTACAACTATGGGAGGCTTTATTAGATGATAGAATTGATGTTATTGCTAGTGATCATGCACCTCATACTTTAGAAGAAAAAAGCAATGTATACACAAAAGCCCCTTCTGGAGGACCTTTAGTACAACATACTTTAGTTGCAATGCTAGAAGCCTATCATCAAGAAAAAATTTCAATTGAAAAAATTGTTGAAAAAATGTGTCATAATCCAGCCATATTATTTCAAGTAGAGAAACGAGGCTATATTAAGGAAGGTTATTTTGCAGATCTTGTTATTGTAAATGTTAATAACTCTTGGACCGTAAATAAAAATAATATTTTATATAAATGTGGTTGGTCTCCTTTTGAGAATACTACTTTTAAATCTCGAGTAACGCATACCTTTGTAAATGGAAAACTGGCTTATAAAAATTTTAAGTTTTACGACAATAAGGCTGCAAAACGATTAACCTTTAACAGATAATGAGATACTTTAAATTTATTTTAATTTTGTTTTTGACAATATCTTGTAATAATAACAATATTGAAAAACCTAAAAAGCCAAAGAATCTTATTAAAAAAGATAAGATGGTAGAAATTATATATGAGATGACAATTTTTACGGCAGCTAAAGGGGTGAACAAAAAACTCATTGAGAATAAAGGCATTTTACCTGAAGATTATATTTATAATAAATATAATATTGACAGTACTCAATTTGCTCAAAGCAATGAATACTATGCATATAATTTGGATAGTTATGAAGATATCTATACAAAAGTTAAACTAAAACTTCAAAATAAGAAAGCTTATTACGATTCCATTATTGATGCAGAAGCAAAACAAAAAAAAGCATTCAACAAAAAACAACGTGCAGAAAGAGATTCATTACTCAATAGGAGAAGATTACTTAATAAGGGAGAAAAAATAAATCAGATTAACCCAAATCTTCTAAAAAAAGTTGACACGTCTCAGCTATTGAAACGTCAATAGGAATAAATGTATAATTTAAATCAGTAACCACTTTTTTATTGCTAAAATGGGATATAGCGGTAATTGTTTTAGCATTGTGTTTTGTTATTCGCCGTCTCTTATGTTTAAGATAAGATTGTAACCAATCTAATCTCCACAAGATGTTTAGTGCAAAATTAGAAGCCTCTTTTTTAGGCGGTTTTACATGTAGTTGTATTGCTACTTTAGTGAAAAAGTCTTTATAAGATAAGTTTTCGGAGACTAAAATATAACGTTTATTTTGTATATCGCTGTTCATTAATTCTATCATTGCTAATACAACGTCTTTAACAGCCACATAACCTACTACACCATTTGTATAATAGGAAAGCCCTTTCTGAACAAATTTAATTAAACTACCGCTACCACTTTTCCAATATCCAGGACCAATAATTACGCCTGGATTCACAACTACTGCATTTAATCCTTCCTGAGTGCCTCTCCAAACTTCCATTTCGGCACCATACTTTGTAATAGCATAAACATTATGATCTTCTTCAGGATTCCAATGAGTACCTTCATTGATTAATGTGCCATTTTCAGTTTTTCCAATAGTTGCAATTGAACTTACATAACACAATTTCTCGATATTATTGGAAAGACATAGGTTAACAATATTGGCAGTCCCTTCAATATTTATTCTTCGTAATGTATGGTAGTCCCTAGTATCAAATGAGATAAAAGCGGCACAATGATATACTTTGGTAATTTCTATAAAGGCATTTGTTAAGCTTGGAATATCATTAATATTAGCTTCAATCCATTCAATTTTCGAGAACAAAACATCTACATCTTTTGTATAATATGAAAATACATGTTTAACCGCATTTATTTTTTCTTTCGTTCTATAAATCGCTCTAACACGATGCCCTTTTTCGGTTAATTTGTAAATTAAATGGCTGCCAACTAAACCAGTTCCTCCAGTAACTAATATCATATCACTAAATTAATGTTTTTTCTTTTCTCATCAGTAACGAAACATTTATCTTTGTTCAAATTTTTATAAGAAATGGCAAAGAATTTTATTGATGAGTTAACTTGGAGAGGCATGCTACACGATATAATGCCTGGTGCAGAAGCGCATTTATTGGAACAAATGCGAAGTGCTTATGTTGGTTTTGATCCAACAGCCGATTCTTTACATATTGGAAATTTAGTTCCTATTATGTTGTTAGCACATTTTCAGCGTTGTGGGCACATGCCTGTAGCATTAGTTGGTGGTGCTACAGGAATGATTGGAGATCCTTCTGGAAAAGCAAATGAGCGGAATTTATTAGATGAAGCAACTTTGCGTCACAATCAAGAGGCTATTAAAGGCCAACTGGCACATTTTTTAGATTTTGAAAGTGCTGCGAATAATGCTGCGGAATTAGTGAACAACTACGATTGGATGAAAAGCTTTTCGTTTCTTGATTTTATTCGTGATGTTGGTAAACATATTACAGTTAATTATATGATGGCTAAAGATTCCGTAAAAAATAGAATTACGTCTGAAGCCTCAGAAGGCATGAGTTTTACTGAGTTCACATATCAATTAGTACAGGGTTATGATTTTCTTCATTTATATAAAGCTAACAATTGTACGATACAAATGGGAGGTAGTGATCAATGGGGGAATATTACCACAGGAACCGAATTAATAAGAAGAATTGGTAATGGGAAAGGTTATGCTATTACCTGCCCATTAATCACAAAATCTGATGGCTCCAAATTTGGAAAATCAGAAGGCGGTAACGTATGGCTAGATGCTAAGAGAACCTCACCTTATAAATTTTATCAGTATTGGTTAAATTCTAGCGACGAGGACGCTAAGAAATATATAAGAATATTTACGTTTTTAACTAAAAACGAGATTGATGCACTAATAAATGAGCATCAGGAAGCACCACATTTGCGCTTATTACAAAAACGATTGGCTAGGGAAATTACTACTATGGTACATTCAAAAGCAGATTTTGAAAATGCTGAAAAGGCATCTAACATTTTATTTAGTAAAACGTTTAAAGAGGACATCAAGACTTTGGATGAAGGCACATTTTTGGATGTTTTTGAAGGAGTACCTCAAGCAGAAATATCAAAAGGAGATATTACTAATGGTTTAGACATGATTGCTGCATTAGCTGCAAAAACTAATTTTTTAGCATCTAACGGAGAAGCTAGGCGAGCCTTAAAAGAAAATTCTGTGTCAGTAAATAAAGAAAAAGTAAAAGAAGCGTTTGTAATTACAAATGAAGATTTAATAAATGACACTTATATCATTATTAATAAAGGGAAGCGTAACACCTATATTATTAAAGCTATATAAAAGATGAAGTCTGGCTATTAATTGTATAATGACCAGACTTCGTAAAACTAACTAACTAACGTAATTTTTCTTTTTCAATAGCATTAATTTTTTACTTTAATGCGTTCCCAGTTTTTGTCGGCTTTTTGTTTCAGTCCTTTCAAATCTTTTTTCCAAAGATCTAAAGTATTTGTTCCCCAAGCATTATAGAACAAATACAGCTTTCCATCTAGTATTTGATAAGTTTTAGGGTTGATCTTAACTTTTTCAGCAGTTGCACCTATAGCATAAGCACAATAACCTCCATATTGTGGAATATATTTCGTTGGGTTTGCTTTAAAAGAATTTAAGTTTTCTTCAGTAGAAAACTTATAAGAAACACCCTCAAATTGAGTAGTAAATTTTTTGTTTCCTTCAACGGGATTGTTATCAAAATACGAGACAACATCATAACCATTAGCTACAAATCCCTTTTTTGTATTGTAATCTATTTGCTGTGCATAAATTAATGTTGTATTAAGCACAAAAAGAATAAGTAACACTCTCATTTTTAAAAGTTTTGAATTACACATTATGTCGAATAATAATAGCTATAATTACAAAACATTATAAAACCATTAAATTGCAACCTCTAATGTCGGAGTTGTCAAAACGTCCAAGAATTTCAAAAGTGTTATTATCATGTACTCTTCCTAAATCTTGAGTAGCGATAAAAGCGCAAGAATTTAAATTTGCTAAATCTATAATATTAATACCGCCGGTTTTACCAAAGTTTTGAATTGTTAAAGCATCTTCAGTATCTCGCGTTATCACTTTCATCCAAGGAGGCGTTTTAAACCTACAATTCTCTTTTGAATATGCTTGGGAGAGTAATTCGGTCATGCCATATTCACTATGTATAACATTTACTCCAAAACCTTTTTTAAGACGATTGTGTAACTCTTCTCGTATCAGCTCTTTTCGACGCCCTTTCATCCCGCCAGTTTCCATAACAACAGTATTATTAAGATTAAGCTTATACATTTCAACAAAATCTAATAAAGCAAAGGATACACCAATGAGTAGTGTTTTTTTGTTCTGAGATTCTAAACTAACCAAAACGTTTTTCAGTGCATCTAAATCATGAAGATAGAACCCGCTTTCTAAATGATTAGAATTAATAATCATATCATTAATCATGTAAATTAATGACGAGCCATCACGTTCTAAATACGAAGGCAATAAAGCTAAAATGAAATAGTCTTTTATATTTCCATAAAAATTGCTGAAGCATTTTCTAAAACTTTGCTCATAAAGTTTAAGGTCTGTCACAAAGTGTTTGCTTGTGTTTTGTCCTGTTGTACCGCTGCTAGTAAAAGTTTCTTTAATAGTATCTTTAGAACTTAGTATTTGATGTGATTTAAAAAATTGTATTGGTAAAAAAGGAATGTCTTTAATTGTTTTTACATCGCTAGGATGTTTATATAATAAATCACAAAATGAACGATACACCATATTGTTTTCAAACTGATGTTTAAAAATTTGTAAAGCCATATTGCTAAACTCTTGTTCAGTTTTAATTTTAAAAATAGCTTTGCGGTTTATCATACGGTATAAAACAAATAGAATAACAAAAGTATGTAAAATTAAAAAGCGTTGCTACAGCAACGCTTTTTAAAAAGTATAGAATATTTTTTAATGGTTATCTAACGACTAACTTACGTGTTGCTGATAACTCACCTTCTTTAATTTTTAGAATATAAACACCAGGATTTAGGTCGTTAATTTTAAGTTCTTTACCATATAGCATTTGAGAAAAAATCTTTTTCCCTAAGACATCGTAAATTTCAATTCTCTTAGTAAGGTTAAGTTTGGTATATATAAATACTTTGCCATTACTCACAGGATTAGGAAAAATATTAAGATTTTCAATGTTTTCAGTTTGGTCATTATGTGCTAAGGCATTATTAGATTGCGCATAAGAAGACAGTGACACAAAAAGCATCATTAAAAATAATAATTTAAAAATGTAGTTTTTTTTCATAGATGTTGGGTTAATATAAAAACATTATCAGTAAAATTAATAAATAGTTAGCAAGAATTATACCAAAAACATGTTAAAAAAACCTTCAGTTTGTCGAAAAAGTTAATATAATGTAAGTTCTAGGTTACATTAATGTTATTTGTTTTTAATATTATCTAATTCTTTTTGATTAATATTATCTTTATAGCACTAAATTCTTACCACACTTTTAATTAATGGAAAAAAGAGATATAAAAATACTATTAGTTGATGATGAACCAGATATTTTAGAAATAGTTGGTTATAATTTGTCTTCGGAAGGCTATAAAGTTATTACTGCAGAGAATGGCGCAGAAGGGGTTGAAAAGGCAAGAAAGGAAAAGCCTCATTTAATTATTTTAGATGTTATGATGCCTGAGATGGATGGGATTGAAGCTTGCGAAAAAATTAGAGAACTGCCGGGGCTTAAAGATGTAATTATAACATTTTTAACGGCAAGAGGAGAAGATTATTCTCTAGTAGCAGGGTTTGAAGCAGGTGCAGACGATTATATTACAAAACCAATTAAGCCAAAAGTCTTAGTGAGTAAAGTGAAAGCTTTATTAAGGCGTTATAAAGAACAAGAGCAACAAGAAAATATGGTTAAAATTGGGAATTTAATTATTGATAGAGACGCCTATAAAATTTTATTAAGTGGTAAAGAAATTATATTACCACGTAAGGAGTTTGAACTGTTATCTCTTTTAACATCAAAACCAGGAAAAGTATTTAAAAGAGATGAGATTTTAGACAAAGTCTGGGGGAACGAAGTAATTGTTGGAGGAAGGACCATAGACGTACATATTAGAAAACTTAGAGAAAAAATAGGAAATAATGCTTTTAAAACAGTTAAAGGCGTTGGTTATAAGTTTGTAGATTAATGACAAAAACTTTTAAGAGATCATACAAGTTTGCATTTAAATCGTCTTTATTTATTACAATAATATTGACACTTTTAATGAGTGTTTTTTTATATGCCTTTCAGAGCATTGATATACTACAAATTATTGTATTTGCTGTAGTTTGCTTTTCGGTTTCTTTTTTTATAATTCAATATCGAGTTGAGCACTTTATTTATAAACGTGTTAAAAAGATATATGATGATCTTACATTATTGGAGTCTAGTTCCTTTAGCAGCAACCAAGTTACAACAGACATGACTACGTTAACCCAGGATATAGATAGATATGCTAAGCACAAAAAATTAGAAATTGAAGCACTAAAGATACGAGAAGAATACAGAAAGGAGTTTATCGGTAATGTCTCACACGAACTAAAAACACCTTTGTTTACAGTTCAAGGATATATATCTACCTTATTAGAAGGTGCTGTTAATGATGAGATTTTAAGAGATAAATATTTAAAGAGAGCAGACAAGGGGGTTGAACGATTAATCTATATTATTAAAGATTTAGATATGATTACTAAGTTTGAAGCAGG
>CAZQBE010000098.1:0-8014 GCA_964591595.1 uncultured Flavobacteriaceae bacterium | reverse complement strand
TATTTTACATAATACTACATTATAGCTTACAAATGGATAAATCATCATAAATACTAAACAATACATTTGTACTATAATGTTCTGCGTTATGTAACTTGAGCTTTGGTTAAAAGCGAAAGTTGTTACTACAGTTCTTGAAAAAATTTATTCTAAAAAGTTTCTTATGCGATGTTAATGGAACACTTTTTTTCGTTAGGGTAGAGTAGTGGCGAAAATGTGTGTGGAATGGTATTAATAAACTGAAATTATTTTTATTAAGGAATTACTCAAGAAACTTCTCATACTCAAACTATATTTACACTATAATATTAAATGTTAATAAGAAGTTCAAAACTAATGGTTTATGGTCAACACAATCAATAAGAAAAACCAAAATAAACAAATCAAATAATTTGATTTATTTAGATGTCTGTATTTTAGTAATTTATAGTAGTTTTTCTTTTTCTAAAGTTCCTTTAAGTTTTTTATGTTTTTCCCAAAATCGCATTTCTATTTTCTCAATAGTTTCCTCATATTTTGGATGATTTTGCAATTGCTTGAATAGAGGGTCTTCCTTCATAAATAAGAGCACCCAATATTGGAAACCATCTTGTAAACTAAATTTGTTGTAAGCTTCTATACCTTTATCTGGCATATTTTCATAAAGATAAAGCATAGCTATACTCGCCTCTTTATAAATTGACTCATCTTCTTCCAAGTAGTCTTTATATTTACTTAGGTATTGTTCAGCTTTCTTAGAAAAACCCATTTTATTATAAGTGTATGCAATTTTTATGTTCTCTGCAGGATACAGATCAATTTTATTGGTTGCAAGTATGTTAATATATTTTTCATAATAAAATAATGCATTTTCTTAATCTTCTTGAAAATAATACATCTTCGCTAATTCTTGAGTAATATCAGTACGTGTAGTGTCTTTTTTCCACTCTGTTAGCATTTTACTTGTTAAGGATTTTAGATCTTTATTATTAGCATAATCTATAAAGTTTTTTAAATAAGGTGCGTAAGAATTATTAGGATTAAATTTCAAAGATTCTTCAATGTATTGTGAGGCTTCTTTAACAAACCCATTTTGGACTAAAGCATTACTCAAGTTTAGATATATAAAACTTTTAGAAACAGAATCATTAGCTTCTATATTCAATTTAATTCCTTTTAATGCATAAGTGAGATACTTATTGGTATCAGGAACAACTCGAGCATATAAATCAGATAAAATTAATACTACAGAAGAAGCATTTGGGTTGTAATCTAGTGCTTTTTCCAAGTAAGGTATCGCTAACTTAAACTCGTTTGCATTTATATAATATAGTGCTTTTGCAATTAGAGGTAATTCAGAAGTAGAATCATACAATAAGGAATTGTCTGCATATTCATTTAATTTGTCTAAATATTTTTTCTCAATTTTATTTAAATCTAAATAATAGTAACAAATGGCAATCTGAGCATAAGCGTTAGCGTATTTTGAATCTTGTTCTATAGCTTTTTCAAAATTCAAGATAGCCTTATTTAATCCCGCTTCACTATGTTTATTTTGATTTTCTAAACCTTTTAAATAAAAATCGTAAGCGATGATATTTTCTGTTGGTTTTTTATCAATAAGCGCCAATTCTTTTGGTGTTACATTTGCTTCTATCGCGGAGGCGATCTTTTTTGCAATGGAATTTTGAAGCTCGAAAACATTATCAAGTTGGTATTTGTATTGTTCAGACCAAATAGGACTATCCTCATTGGCATCTATCAATTGAATACTTAGAAGTACTTCATTTCCTATTTTTTGGCCACTTCCTTCAATCAAATAGTTGACTTGTAATTCTTCGGCAATTTCTGAAACGGTTTTAGGGTTGCTTTTATATTTTTCTGTAGAAGTTCTACTTACAACACGTAAATCTTTAATTTTTTGAAGATTATTGAGTGAAGATTCCATAATGCCATTTATAAAATATAAATTAGAATTGTCTTCACTTAGATTTTTGAAAGGTAAAAAAGCAACCGACTTTTCCTTATTTACTTTAGATTCAAAAGAAATGAATTGGTCTTTAAAAAAGTATATAATAGAAAGGATTGATATGGCTGCTATTGCTATAATATATCTATTATGGTTTTTGTTTTTTATAACAGTTTTTCTTGTTTTTTCTTCATTCTTTTGCTCTGCATGCCATTCTTCTTCTTTTTTGGTTTTGGTTTCACCAGGAGGATAACCATAATATTCGCGATAACATTTTGTGAAATAAGAAGGATTACTAAAGCCAACTTCAAACGCAATTTCTGAAGCAGTAAGTTCAGTTTCTTGTAGCATTTTTGCCGCTTTCTGTAAACGTATTTCTCGAATAAACTGACTGGCAGAAAAATTAGTTTGTTTTTTTATTTTTCTAAGCAAGCTAGAGCGGCTCATATTCATTTCATCTGCCAACTCAGAAACGCCAAAATACTCATTAGAAATATTATCTAAAACTAAGGATTTAGCTTCTAACAAGAATGAATTTGAAGTACTATTTGAAGTCATTTTTTTTGTTAACTGAAACGAATATACGTAAAATTTTAAAACGGACTTTATCTAAAATATTTTTTAACAATATTATAAAATGCGTCATAATTTATAGTCTTGCGTTAAACTTCATAACTATTGATTCATAGCTAATTACTGTTGCTTCAAAGTTCGTCGCATCTTTGTGTCATCAAATCGAAACAATAATTCTTAAAACTTAAAATCATGAAAAAATCAATTAAAATTCAAGTAAGATGTTTGGCTATTATATGTATAATGGCAATGCCATTAACATCCTGTTTACAAAAAAGCGGAACCAAAAAAACAACAGCCCTTTCTAAAAAGGAAATAGCTAAACCAAGTATAGATATTCATGGTGCTGTAATAACCGGAAATTTGGAAGCTGTTAAGCAGCACATTGAAGCTGGAACTGATATTAATCAAAAAGAGGACATGTCTGGATCTACACCTTTAATGACGGCAGCCACTTTTAATAAACCTGACATAGCTAAAGTACTTATCAATGCAAATGCAGATTTGTCTGTAAAAAATAATGACGGTGGCACAGCTTTACACACGGCAGCATTCTTTGGCCGTATCGAAATTGTACAATTGCTTATAGATGCAAAAGCTGATAAAACTGTTCGTAATAATTATGGAGCTACACCAAGAGAAACAGTATTGGTAGATTTTGCTCAAATGAAACCTATCTATGAAATGCTAATTCAGCAATTAAAACCAATGGGTTTTACATTAGATCTTAATGAATTACAAAAAGCACGTCCAGTTGTTGCAATGATGCTACAATAAACATAAAACAAGATGACAACAGAAAGAAGATATGATATTGATTGGTTAAGAGTTATTGCTATAGGTTTATTACTTATTTACCATATAGCTATTATATTTCAGCCATGGGCAATGTTTATAGGGTTTATAAGAAGTGAAGATGCTTTAGAGGGACTTTGGAAACCGATGACGATGCTCAATGTTTGGCGGATACCTTTACTGTTTTTTGTGTCGGGAATGGGCTTATATTTTGCAATGAAAAAAAGAAATTGGAAGCAACTATTTATAGAGCGAGGTAAACGAATTCTTTTGCCCTTTGTTTTTGGGTTTTTGGCTATCACACCATTACATTTTTTAGTTTTTCAGAACTACTATAATATGGCATTGAGTTATTTTCCGCATATGGGACATCTATGGTTTTTAGGAAATATTTTTGTCTATGTAGTAGTGTTGTCACCTGTTTTTTATTATTTAAAAAATAATGAAAATGGAAAATTTAACAAAGCAATTTCAAAAGTCATGACTTATGCCATAGGACCATTATCAATATCTGCTTTTTTTATGATAGAAATTGGTTTGATCAAGCCACAACTTTTTGAACTGTATGCTAAAACTTGGCATGGATTTTTTATAGGTTTTCTTGCTTTCTTCTTTGGTTTTCTTTTTGTGTATAGCGGTAAAGCATTCTGGCAAACCGTTTCAAAGTGGAAATGGTTATATATCGCAATGGCTACAATCCTCTTCCTGATTCGTTTCACTGGATTTGAGTCCATATCAAATATGTATCTAACTACCATAGAATCTAATTCTTGGATATTGGGTTTATTTGGAATAGGATACACGTACCTCAATAAACCAAGTGCATTACTTAGCTATTTGAGTGCAGCCGTTTATCCTGTTTATATTATTCACATGTTTGTTTTATTCGCAGGTGCATTACTGATTTTGCCTTTAGACCTTCATCCTATGCTAGAGTTTGTAGCAATCAACCTATTTACGTTTATAGTATGTTTTCTTATCTATGAATTCATCCTCAAAAGAGTTGCAATCTTAAGACCTTTATTTGGTCTTAAATGGAAATTTAAAAGCGTCGTACAGAAAAAATTAAAACGTATTTAGAGTCAAACCCAATACGTAACGTATCAATTTAATAAACCACTAAGTCATGATTAAACTATTTAGAAAAAGTAGGCGAAAAATGCTAACTAAAAATAAGTTCGCAAACTATTTTGCCTATGCCGCTGGAGAAATAATTCTTGTCATTGTCGGAATCCTTATTGCGTTAGCAATTAATGAACATTCAAATAGCGAGAAGAAATTAGAGTTGCGGAATTCATACATTATTCAGTTAAATGATGAGGCAGATCGCAACCTTAAAAAGTTGACCCTTCTTGATGACGAGGCATTGCAAATGCTCAAAGAGTTAGATACAGTATTCAAAATTTTATTATATAAAGATTATGATAACCCTAGATTATCGACAAAATCATTCTATTTAATTATGTCTAAAAAGTTTTATCCAGTTATGATAACCTATGAAAATTTAAAGTTTTCTGGTGATTTAAAATTATTTGACGATTTAAACTTACGTAATGCTATCTCTGAAACATACGAAACATTTAACCCTATAGAAAAACTTGAATCTTCAGAACAACAGGCAATTGAGGCGTATTATGAAAATTTTTTGATGCGAAACGTTAAATTCAGGGATATGGGTATTTCTTCAGATACCTACGGAAAAGACATTTATTTTGAAAATATGGTTTTAACGAGAATGACTACGATTGCACAAAATAGAGAGGCTTACAGTAAGGCCATTGAATCATTAAAAAACCTAAAAAGCACTTATGCTGAATTACGAAATACGAATTAAAAAATGCTTGACTATAAGTTAACCCATTCTTTAATTTTTGATTTCTTTTTTAAAAATTATTGAAAATTGAGTATTACAAATTATAAAAAATAAAAACAAAATGACAGTATTAGTAGTCGGCGCAAGTGGTTCCACAGGTAGCAAGTTGGTTGAACAACTTTTACTTAAAGAATACAAAGTTAGAGTGATTGTAAGATCACCAGAAAAACTACCAGAATCGTGGAAAAAAAACTCAAATCTTCAAATTATAGCCGCAAGTATATTGGGATTAAGTGATGAGGAAATGAAAAAGCACAGTCAAGGTTGTTTAGCTATAGTGTCTTGCTTGGGTCACAACCTAACTTGGAAAGGTATCTATGGTCAACCTAGAAAACTGGTTACAGAGGCTACGCGAAGACTATGTGACGCTATAAAAGCTAACAAACCAGAGAAACCCGTTAAATACATTTTAATGAACACAACTGGTAATCGTAATCGTGATTTAAATGAACCTATTTCGTTTGCCCAAAGAATTGTTATAGGACTTTTAAGATTAATATTACCACCACATGTAGATAACGAAAAAGCTGCAGATTATTTGCGAACCCAAGTTGGACAGAATAACCAATTCATTAAGTGGGCTGCAGTTAGACCAGATGGACTAATAGATAAGAACGAAGTCACTGATTTTGAAATACATGCTTCCCCTACCAGGAGTGCAATTTTTAACCCAGGAAAAACAAGTAGAATAAATGTTGGACATTTTATGGCAGATCTTATTAGTGATGCCAATTTATGGAATAAGTGGAAAGGACAAATGCCTGTAATATATAATAAATCATCCTTAATTGAGAAAAATAAAGAGGCTTAAATAGATAAACAAAAAATTAATATACTAAATGAAAAAAACAAATAATCCATTAACGAACACATCTAACAATTCCTCGAACATTATGAAAAGAAAATCCCATCCTTTTTGGCAATTTTTCTGGCTTACTTTTCTTGTAGTTTCGCTTTGGTATGCTTGGTACTCATTTTATGCACCTTCAAATGATATTACTTGGAAAGATAACCTTGAATCTGCTCAAAAGATCGCATATAATTCTGACAAAAATATAATGATATTTTTTACTTCGGAATGGTGCTCGCCCTGTCGCATAATGAAGCGTGAAGTTTTTGCTGATAATGAAGTTAAAAAAGCTTTGGATGCTAAAGTTATATCAATAGAGATTAATATTGATGACCCGAATTCAGAGGCACTAGTAAAACAATATAATATTGGTGCTACACCAACAACAATTTTTATTGATCCTGAGGGAAAGGTAATTGATTATGCTGTTGGAAAAGTTGGTAAAACAGAATTCCTTAAAATGCTTGAAAATCAAAAAGGGCTTTCAGTGAAATAAAAAAACAGAAATAACAAAAATCTAATTTAGAATAGTAAACATCAATTAAAACAATCAAAAAACGAACAATTATGATTTGGAATTCAAGAGCATTTGAGCTAAATAAATCAATTCGTTTTCTTTTTGTTTCTATAAATTTAGTTTTGTTTTATGGAGTTATACTTTTCATTAAATATTATGTAGAACAATAACAATGTAATTTGAATTTATTTCCTTCATTAAAACAGACTATATTATTAGAACAGTCTAAACATGTTCAAAATAATAAAGATAATAAACGAATAGTAAATCTTATAATCGGAAATTATGAATAAAATTATTGAGACACACATATCTGGAAGGAAAGTTTTAGGGCTTTTCATTCTAACCAATCTAGTTTATACTTTTATGCTAATGATTACAATTCCTAATACAATGGCGTTTTCCAATGGAATGAAGTTATTAGATATGATGCCAACTGGATATGATTTCGATTATGCAAACAAATTGTTCAGTACTCTTGGAGACAATGGACGTGAAACGTATCTAACCAGTCAAATACCTGTAGACATGCTGTATCCATTGCTCTTTGGGATTTCTTACTGTTTAGTAATGGCATATTTCCTTAAGAAATTAAACAAACTTAATACATCATTTATTTATCTATGCCTTTTACCCATTATAGCAGGAATTGCAGATTATATAGAAAATATCGGGTTTATAATAATGTTGAACAATTATCCTGATTTTACACAAACTACAGTTAAGGTAACCAGCATTTTTTCCGTTATAAAAAGTATTTCTACTAGTGTATTTTTTATTACTTTGGTTATAATCTTAATACTAGTTGGTATTAAGTTTTTTAAGAAATCAATTAATAGGATTTAAGAAGAACATTATAAATAATAAAAATTACTGATATTGATTTAGAATTAGTAATATTATGTAAAATAGAATCTCGATGTTTACCTTGGCCTCATAAAATTTTGGTTAAAACAATAGGAGAAATGAGCGCCCATATTTTAGGGGTTTAGTATTACAGTTTTTTAAGAGTTCTATTTAACATAATACTTCAAAACAGTATTAACGAGTCAAAATGTTTCCTAAAATATAGCAAGTGAGCCGTTAATTGTTTCCAAAAGTTTATGCAGCCTTGAATTTTTGTTTCTTTTGTTTCAAGACAAAAGATAATGAAAGAAGAAAAAAAGATTAATTGAAGTTCTAAAGTTAACAAGTGTATAGAAATTTTTAAGCAAGGATTTGAGCAAGGGAAAATTTTATACTCTTGTGGCAAGCTCACGAGAATCTCGTAAAATTTTTTATTACGTACATTTTATCGAATACGCGATTTTTAATAAGAGCAAAAAGGTTAGCTTTTATTTTGGCGTTGGCAAGCGTTGGATAATTGTGTGTAAAATGAATTGCCAGAGCAATTTGATTTTATAAAACAATCGAGCGCTTGGTAGCGGCTATTTTACATAACGGCTAATTATAGATACA
>CAZQBE010000097.1:3457-8086 GCA_964591595.1 uncultured Flavobacteriaceae bacterium | reverse complement strand
TTCTGCAAATATTTAAAAACAATTTCTCACTATTTTTAGCTAGAATAATTAAAATCATATATTTATTATTATCCTTTATTATTTTATTAGGAACAGTTTATAATTCTTATATTATTGGTGGATTAACTATAAGTAATATCATTTTATTAATAAGTTTTTCAGGAATTATAATTTATGTTTTGCTAAGTAAAGATAATCCAATTCAAGTTGCAATTAACCTTGGTAAGTTTTCAATTATTAGTTTATTTATTTTACATACGATTGGGCTTATTACACGGTGGTATGTTTCTGGGCATGTACCTTGGAGTGATGCCTACGAATCTATGATTTATGTGGCTTGGGCAACCATGTTGTTTGGTTTGGTTTTTGGTAGAAAAAGCGATCTAACTATAGCATCAACAGCCTTTGTAACTGCTATGATTTTAATGATAGCACACTGGAATTGGATGGATCCTGCCATTGCGAATTTACAGCCTGTTTTAGATAGCTATTGGCTCATGATTCATGTGTCAATTATTGTAGCCAGCTATGGACCATTTACACTAGGCATGATATTAGGAGTCGTTGCATTATTACTTATGGTTTTTACAAATAAGAACAATAAAGACAAAATGTGGTTGAACATTAAAGAGCTTACAATAATTAATGAAATGGCATTAACTGTTGGTTTAGTAATGTTGACCATTGGAAATTTTCTTGGTGGTATGTGGGCTAACGAAAGTTGGGGGCGTTATTGGGGCTGGGATCCCAAAGAAACTTGGGCATTAATAAGCATCATGGTCTATGCTTTTGTAATACATATGCGTTTAGTTCCTGGGCTTCGCGGACGTTTCGGATTTAATTTTATGTCTATTGCTGCGTATTCAAGTATAATATTTACATATTTTGGTGTTAACTTCTATCTTTCAGGATTACATTCGTATCAATCAGGACAGCAAATAGCGAGTATTAATATTATAATTATTAGTGTTGCTATAATTGCACTCTTAGGATTTATTGCATATAAAAAGTATGTAAAATATTATAAAAAGTAAAAGTTGTTTTATCTAAATGATTATAAGAGACGTCTTAAGAAAATAATGTAAAGTAATTATTCATATATTTACTTATATGAAAAAGTATTTTCTACTATATTTTGCACTTTCGTTATTATGCAGTTGTGGTCAAGGTAAAACAGCAAGTGATATTAAAATAAATACATCTCAAGGTATATCGTTACTTAATAGACCTTTAATTAAGCGACAAGTAAATCCGCAGTTAGATTCATTCCAAATAGAAAACTATTTAGAAGCTTTAGATGATTATGAAGTTAATAAAGAAAGTGTAAACAATATTATTTGGTTAGGAAGACGTACCGCCTATTTAGGTGATTATAAAAGAGCTATTGAGATATATTCCGAAGGGTTGAATAAATTCCCAAATGAAGCACGTTTATATCGTCATAGAGGACACCGTTACATAAGCACAAGACAATTAGATAAAGCCATTGCAGATTTAGAAAAGGCAGTTTTACTTATTAAAGATAAAGAAGATGTAATTGAACAAGATGGTATTCCAAACAGTTTAAACCAACCAATCTCTACCTTACATACTAATATTTGGTATCATTTAGGTTTGGCATATTATTTAAAGAATAATTTACAAAAATCTTTAGTGGCTTTTAAGGAGTGTTTATTAAAGTCTAATAATGATGATCTACAGGTAGCTACAAGACATTGGATGTATATGTTATTAAAGCGTATGGAATTATCCGAACAAGCAAATGTTATCTTAGATCCTATACATAAAGATATGACTATAATTGAAAATTTTGCTTACCAAAATTTATTACTTTTTTATAAAGGAGAACTTTCAGAAAAAGAGCTTTTGGAAAATAATAATTTAGCTTCTAGTCTAGCTGTGCAATATGGTATTGGAAATTGGTATTATTATAACGACAATAAAGAAAAAGCAATACAAATATTTGAAGAGATAACAAAAACAAGTAATTGGGCTGTTTTTGGTTATTTAGCTGCCGAAGCTGATTTGAGTAGAATCAAGGAGTAATAAGTGATGTAACTTCTTCAATTTGCCCTGCAGGATGAGTTAAACTTATATGTCCTATTCGTACACGTATTAAACGTAATGTTGGAAACCCAACAGCAGCTGTCATTTTTCGTATTTGCCTAAACTTTCCCTCTGTAACTGTAATTGTAGCCCAACTTTTTGGACCATGACGCTCATCACGAATATGTCTGTTTTCTAAAGGGAAATGGTCAACCGATGCTATAAGTTTAGCTTCACAGGGTTTAGTCATGTACTTTATGCCATTAAAACCAATTTTCACTCCTTTTTTGAGTTCTTCAATAGCCTCTTGAGTAATAATTCCATCTACTTGAACATAATACTCTTTGTCTACTTTTTTACTTCTAACATATTCGCTTACTTTGCCATCAGTAGTTAGTAATAACAATCCTTCAGAAGTCTCGTCTAACCTACCAATAGCCATACTTCCTTTGGGAAAGTCATAGAGTTCACCTAAACGTTTTTTACGTTTTTTTCGCTTTCCTTCATAAATAAACTGACTTAAATAACCATAAGGTTTATGAAGTATAAAATGACGATGAGTTTTATTTTTACACATGTAAAAGAGTTAGTATGTAATGTAGCAAAAAAATATAATTGTCGTTATCAAAATATTTCAGCATATTTGTAACTATGATTGTTTAAATAGAATTTCCAGTTTTGTCGAATTACTTCTCGACTATTTAGTAAATTTATAATATTTAAACATCAAATATGTTATCAAAAACACCCTCAATAAAACAATTATTTAAGTATTTTAAAATTGCAATTACAGGAAAAGAGCAAGAGTTTACTTCTGGTAGTATTCGTCGTGCAGTATTCATGTTATCAATACCTATGATTCTAGAGATGCTCATGGAATCTATTTTTGCAATAGTCGATATTTTTTATGTATCACAGGTGAGTGTCAATGCAGTTGCTACCATAGGTTTAACAGAATCTGTAATAACTTTAGTATATGCCGTTGCTATTGGTTTAAGTATGGCAGCTACAGCAGTTGTTGCACGTCGCATTGGTGAAAAAGACATTAAGGGAGCTTCACAAACAACAGTACAAGTTATATTTCTAGGTATTAGTGTTGCATCTATTATAAGTGTTATAGGAATTTTATACCCAAAAGAGATTTTGGGATTAATGGGAGCAGAACCGGATCTTATTGCACAAGGATATGGTTACACTCAAGTACTGCTGGGAGGTAATGTTACGATTATGCTTTTGTTCTTAATAAACGCAGTATTTAGAGGAGCAGGAAATGCTTCTATTGCTATGTGGACACTTATTCTGTCTAATGGTCTCAACATTATACTAGACCCAATGTTTATTTTCGGGTTTGGACCAATTCCTGCTTTTGGAGTTGAAGGAGCAGCTATAGCTACTACCATAGGTCGTGGTACTGCCGTTTTATTTCAATTAGTGGTATTGTTTTATGGTTGGAGTAAATTAAAAATAAGAGTTAGAGATTTGATCTTACAAATTAACGTGATGATGAACTTAGTTAAAGTATCACTTGGTGGTATTGGTCAGTTTCTTATTGGTACATCTAGTTGGGTATTTTTAATGCGTATTATGAGTGAATTTGGAAGCGATGTACTGGCAGGTTATACCATCGCTATTCGTGTAATGCTATTCTCATTTATGCCTGCTTGGGGTATGAGTAATGCTGCAGCGACATTAGTAGGTCAAAATTTAGGAGCAAATAAACCAGATCGCGCTGAAAAATCGGTTTGGGTTACAGGAAAATACAATGCCTATTTTATGGCTATAGTATCGATGATTTATTTGGTTTTTGCCAAACAGATTATAATGCTTTTTAATCAAGAACCAAGTGTTGTAAAATATGGAAGCTTGTGTTTACAAGTAATTGCATCAGGTTATGTGTTTTATGCCTATGGAATGGTAGTTATACAATCATTTAATGGCTCAGGCGACACCAAAACACCGACACTTATTAATTTTATTTGTTTTTGGTTAATTCAATTACCATTTGCATATATAGTTTCTATTTATTTTGAAGCTGGCCCAAAAGGCGTATTTTGGTCTATAACCATAGCTGAGGTTATGATTGCAATTATAGGAATTGTATGGTTTAAAAAAGGAAAATGGAAAACAGTTAAAGTATAGTTTTCTTATTCAACTTTTTGTAAATTACAGCATCTAAAACAAGTATTATATGTCTAAAAAGAAAATGGGATTAAACACGATTTGTACTCACGTTGGCGAAATTGAAGATAAGCAGTTTAAAGGTGCTGTTTCACCAATTTATTTATCTACATCTTATGAGTTTATGGATGTTGATGTAAAGCGATATCCACGCTATTTTAATACGCCAAATCAAGAGTATTTATCTAAAAAAGTTGCCACTTTAGAAAATGCAGAAAGCGCCATGATTTTTGGTTCTGGAATGGCAGCAGTAAGTACAACATTATTAGCTTTTTTAAAAGCTGGTGACCATATTGTGTTGCAAAAAGATATTTATGGAGGTACGCGTAATTTGGTTGAAGCTCATTTTGATAGATATCAGATTGAATATTCATTTACAGAAGGCTTATCTGTAGATGATTTTGA
>CAZQBE010000097.1:0-3447 GCA_964591595.1 uncultured Flavobacteriaceae bacterium | reverse complement strand
TGTATTCAATCAAATACAAAAATAATTTATATCGAGACGCCGTCAAATCCCTTATTGAAATTAGTAGACTTAAAAGCAATTTCTCGTTTGGCTAAAGCAAAAAATGTTTTAACTATCATAGATAATACATTCGCAACGCCAGTAATTCAAAAACCAATAGATTTTGGTATAGATATCGTTCTTCACAGTGCTACAAAATATTTTGGTGGTCATAGCGATATTTGTGCAGGAGCTGTGGCAACATCTCAAGAACATATTGATACTATTTGGAATTTAGCCAAGAATTTAGGAGGTAGCCTAAGCGATTTCACAATTTGGATGTTAGAGCGAAGTATGAAAACATTGGCAATTCGAGTTAAAGCACAACAACGTAATGCAAGAAAAATGGCTAAGTTTTTAGAAAAACATGAGGCTGTAAGTAATGTGTATTATCCAGGACTTAAAAGTCATCCAGATCATGATCTGGCTAAAACTCAAATGAAAGGATTTGGAGCTATGCTATCTTTTGATTTGGTTGAAGGGTTAGATGCCGAAAAGTTTTTACAAGCATTGCGACTTATAAAACCATCAATGAGTTTGGCAGGGATTGAAAGTACTATGTTGTTGCCAGCTGTAGCATCTCATGCCTTATTGACTCCTGAGGATCGATACGAACAGGGTATAGGAGATAGTTTAATTCGGTTTTCTGTAGGGTTGGAAAGTAAAAAAGATTTAATTCAAGATATTGAGCAAGCTATTGCTAATGTTTCTGCTGATAGAATAATAAATTTAAAAATATAAGTAAAAAAAAACATGAAATTAGATATACTCGCTATTGGTGCACATCCTGATGATGTTGAGTTAGGTTGTGGTGCAACAATTGCTAAAGAAATAGCCAATGGAAAAACTGTTGGTATTATCGACCTTACAAGAGGTGAACTTGGAACTCGTGGTACTGCTGAAACTAGAGAGAGTGAAGCTACAGAAGCTGCAAAAATTTTAAAGGTTCCAGTTAGAATTAATATGGAATTTCACGATGGATTTTTTGTTAATGACAAAAGGCATCAAATGGAGCTCATTAAAATGATTCGAAAGTTTAAGCCAGAAATTGTGCTTTGTAATGCAATAGAAGATAGACATATAGACCATGGCAAAGGAAGTAAATTGGTAAGTGATGCATGTTTTTTAAGTGGGTTACTAAAAATAGATACTAAATGTGAAGATGAAGATGGATGGCAAGAACCTTGGCGTCCTAAACATGTATATCATTATATACAATGGAAAAATATTGAGCCTGATTTCGTGGTAGATGTTTCTGGGTTTATAGATATAAAAATGGAAGCCGTTTTAACGTATAAAACACAGTTTTTTGATGCCAATAGTAAAGCTCCTGAAACACCTATTTCTAGTCGTAATTTTACAGATAGTATTGTTTATCGTGCTAGTGACTTAGGACGTTTAATAGGAGTAGAGCACGCTGAAGGGTTTACAGTTGAACGCCATGTAGCAGTAAATTCTTTATTTAATTTGAAATAATATTAGAAAAACCCTTTGCAGAAAAAATGAAATAATATACATTTGCAAACGCATTGAAAAATGCAACTAATATGGTGGTTGTAGCTCAGTTGGTTAGAGCATTGGTTTGTGGTACCAAGGGTCGCCGGTTCGAATCCGGTCTTCCACCCAATTAAAAGTCTTCAAAGAAATTTGAAGACTTTTTTTGTGCAGCTTATTTTGTGTAAATTGTATTTATTTATTACTGTTCTGAAGCCTTATCCACAGTAATGCGTTGTTCGCGATTTGCTAATTCCCAAGCTGTATAAAATACCAGTTTAGCACGATTTTCTAATAAATCGTATTCAATCTTATCAGGTGTGTCCGTTGGTCTGTGATAGTCGGCATGAGTCCCATTAAAATAAAAAATAACAGGAATATTATTCTTAGCAAAATTATAATGATCGGAACGATAATAAAAACGATTGGGATCGTTTTCGTCATTATATTTATAATCTAATTCAATATTAGTGTAGGTTTTGTTTACGTCTTCAGAAATGTTGTGTAACTCCGTACTTAGCTTATCACTACCAATTAAATATATGTAGTTACGATTTGTACTTTTACGTTTTGGATCGGTACGACCAATCATATCAATATTTAAATCTACTATAGTATTTGCTAATGGTACAAGCGGATTATAATCCGTATAATATTGTGAGCCTAAAAGCCCTTTTTCTTCGCCTGTTACATGTAAAAATATGACAGAGCGTTTTGGTCTCTGGCCTTTATCAGCAGCAACTTTAAAAGCTTCAGCAATTTCCAAAAGCGCTACGGTACCCGAACCATCATCATCAGCACCATTATTAATTTCACCTTTGCTATTTATGCCTATATGATCTAAATGTGATGAAATAATCACATATTCATCTGGCTTTTCAGTTCCTTTTATAATAGCTGCAACATTTTCAGAAGTTAGTGGTTCTGTAATACTTTCGTAATTTATTTCTACATTACTTGATACTGTTAATTTTTCGGCAATATCATTAATCGTATTTACTAAAGCTTTTCCTAATTTTTCACTAATTAAAAAATGATATATTTCTTCTCCTTTTTGAGGTAAGGTTAAACGTTTGCCTCTTCCTTTTTCTTCTCTACTTTTAAAGATTTTCGAATATCTATTAAACAATTTAGCATCCATAAAAAATAATGCTTTTGCACCATGTTCTTTAGCAGCATTTCTTTTAGCCGATATAGCTTGACGTCCGTTAGACCATTTTGAGATTTCTTTAGTGCCACTTACTAAATAATTTTCTGCGTCATCTTTGGGTTCACCACTTTTAACAACCACAATTTTTCCTTTTACATCTAAATCTTTGTAGTCGCTATAGTTTTTATGGTCTATTCCATAACCTGCATAAATAACCCCACTAGTAGAGAAAACTTCTGAAGCACCAGCAGTAAGCGAAATAAAATCTTCAAAATAGTTAAATGAAGTTCCGTTAACTACTAGGTTTACTTTGGGTGTTTTTACAACATTTAAAGGTACTTCTTGAAAGTAATGTCCATCTCCAATTGAGGGGATTCCAAGTTTTACATAATGCTTTTTTATATACTCGACAGCTTTCTTTTGCCCAGGTTCTCCAGTCTCACGACCTTCAAATTCATCAGAGGCATAAGTGTAAAGCATTTCTTTTAATTCACCAGAAGTAATTGAACTTGCATAACCAATAATATCTTCATTAGTTGCTTCTTTTTTGCAAGAAAATATTAGCAATGTTACTGCAAAAAGTAGTAGTAATTTTTTCATTTTATTAGAAATGTTTTGTTTAGTGATTTGCGATATTACAAAAAGAATATGTGAGATTAGATTTTGAAGATTTTTTTAACACATTTTAACATAAAGAACAGTAGTTAAGACTTGTCTACAATTATGCGCTCTTTTTGGTTTGCTAATTGCCATGCAGTACCAAA
>CAZQBE010000096.1:0-8205 GCA_964591595.1 uncultured Flavobacteriaceae bacterium | reverse complement strand
AACTTTAATATTGTTTTCGCCTACACGATATGCATCATCTGCTTTCATTCGGTACATTGCTGCATTTCGTTCAGCTACCGATTGTTGATAACGACCAGCAGCCATAGCCGCTTGACCGCCTAGTAGAGTTGCACCAGCACTAACACCAGCAGCTACGATTGGTAATGGAGCCATTATTGTACCCTCGCAAATCTATAATAATCTTCGTTGTTTTGATATTTTCTCATTAATCCCTCGTTAGTCATTCCAAGCCATTTGCCAAATCGTTGACCTAAAATAAAATCTTTTTTTATTGCTGTTTGTAATCGTGTTACTTTGTATTCTTTAATTAAGACTTCCATGCCTTTTTTAATAATTCTTGCTCCGCCAAATTGATTTTGCCAGATTAAATGTGATGCCATTACCCATCCCTCATAAACACCATCCCAAATAGGAATAATACCTCCTGAACAAATAATTTCATTATCTTTGATAGCGGTAAAAGACATATCTTTTACTTCTAATCCGTTTAAATGACTATGCCACGCTTTATCTATTTCCGTTAAAGGATCATTCATCATGGATGTAACCATGTGATGTGCGTGTTCTTTTTTAAATTCTATTAAATCTAAACTAGCCGTCATTAACAGTTATGCGAGGATAAGCTGAAATTAATGTTAATGGTAATGGTTGTGTTTGTCGAACATATACAAATCCATCAGTATTAAAATCATCACGAAATTCAATTTGCTTATCGCCAGTAAAAAGAGGAACGGCTGTGTCCATTGCTGCTGCACTAGATCTAAATGGTATTCTTTCCATATTATTTAAATCTGGTCCAACTTCAACACCAACAGTTTCATGTAAACGCAAAGTTACTTCGTGAATACGCTTGTCTTTTGATTGCGATGTACCACCTTCTCCTTGTAATTCTACTCGCATGGTTTGTAGTAAAGATGTATAATTTAATCCTATATGTACTTTTGTTGAAGATCTATCTAAAGTTATAGATCCTCCGCTTACTGTTTTATTTGGATGTGTTGCTCCATTTGCTAATATAGTAACAGATTGTCCTTCTAAATGATCTAATCCTGAAATTACTGTTGCTGCTGAACCAGAATAAGTAAGTCCACTATCAACATAAAAACCATCGTTTTAATCTGTGCCATAATCAAACAAAGTTAAATATTCAACATATCGTCTAGTTGCTCCATTAATGGTGCGTTTAACAATCATGTAAAATTCATCTTCATTACTATCGGTAGGAATACTAGCAACACTTTCAACAACAGCTTGACTACTTCCAAAAACACCACCAAGAATATGACGATGCCAACCCATAACACTTTCAGCTCTAGCGTAGGTAAAACCAAGTAATGTACCATCCCCACGAACACACCATAAGATACTATCTGGTTCTTGTTGATATGCCATTTCAGTAATACCATTTTCTGTAATATGTTCTGCAAGTAAAGTCATATCCGTTGCTTGGTATTGGTCAATATTTAAATTATATGTTAATTCTCGTAACTTTCTTTTTGCTCGTTGAACAAACATAGTAACATTTTCAATTTGGACCGCATCAATATTCGCTGATCCGTAACTTGATTGTTTTTGTATTTGTACATTTGTTGGAGTTAAGGGTTGAGTAGTACCAGAAGCACTTACAACAAATTCCCCTCCTACTGTACCAACAATCAAAGATCGTTGAGCTGACATATATCTAATTGCATTAACTTTATTAGACGCAATAGTGTACACCATTGCATCAGTAGCATTAGTACCTGTTGTAAAATTTTCTAATGATCCTGATTTACTAAACCATAATGATTGAGGATTATTATTTGATCCAGCAAAAACTAATCTTTGTTCAAAAAATGTAACCGAGCTTGGATAATAATCTGTTGTTGTATTTAAAACTGGATCAGTTAATTTATTAACTGTATCTGATCCTCCAGCAGAAAATGTACCATAACTACTTGTGTTTAAATTTGTACCACTTGAATCTTGTATATTAAATGTTGTTGATGATCCAACAGTACCTACTTTATAAACATTACCATTTAATTGTGTCATACCACCAATATTAGTAAAGGTAATAAAATCTCCTTCTAAATATCCATGATCTGTGGATGTAGTTACAACGCCTGGATTAGCTTTTGTAATTGCATTTGGTGTTTTATCTTCTGATGTTACAATAGTTGGGGTAGTTAGTGTCCAAGATGTATGTCCAGTACGAGTTAATTTTCTTACTGCATAACTTGGGTGGACCAAATACATAATATCAGCCGATTGTGCAAATTTAATAGTTGGTATATTGGCTGTTACATAAGGCGATGCTATTTCATAAATTTTATTAGCAACACCAGCAGAACCATAAGCTGTATAACCAGTTGTATTAACATTATTTCCATCAACATCTTGTATTTGAAAAGTGTTTGTTGTTTTATTTGCAACTTTAAATGTTTTACCATTTAATTCGGTCATTCCAACAACGCTTGTTATAATAACATGATCGCCGTTGGAATAACCATGGGAGGTAGCGGTTATAACACCAGGGTTAGCTTGTGTTGCACCGCTAATGGTTTTATTACTTTCGGTAATAATTCCATTGTCTTTAAAAAAACGAATATATTCATTTCCTAATTCTAAAATATAAGTTTGTGTTGTTGAAAACTCAAAAGGAATTAATCTTGTTTGTGCGGAACTTGTTTTTACTTCATGCACAAATTTTGTACCTGGTCGTCTTGACGCTGCACCATGAGGATGAACAACCATATTTTCTAATGTCTTTGTGCCATTAAAATATTTACCTAAATCTGTACGACCATCTAATCTTGGCGATAATTCGCCAGCCGTAAAATTGGTAAAGGCGACAGTTGTTTTAGCCATTAATACCTCGAATTAATAAATGTACTTGAATCTAAATTATTAGATGTACCTTCTGTAGCATCAACAAAACGAGCTTCTCGTAATTTTTCATTATACAATTCATACATTTGTCCAGCTAAAGATGTTGATGATGTAATTGCATAACATAATTCTGCTGCTAATTTAGATGCAATAGTTTCAATTAATAAGGTATCGTATTCGTTTGGATCTGTTACTTTTGAAATATAAATTAAATAAATAGTTGCTTCATCTGTTAATAATTTTCGTTGTTCAATTTTAAATTTCATTCCAGCATCTAAATCAGATGATGTGCCGTCATGGTGTCCGCCTATTTTTAAAACACGCAAACAATCAGATGGTAATGTATATTGATAAGTATATTCATGTGTTGGTGTATCTGTATCTTGTGCTAATTCAACACGCTTAATTAAACAATTCCATGTGTGCGATCTAAATATTCCATCACGCACAGATTCATAGCGTTGGTTTAACAACCTTGCGTTTTTACTATCCTCGGTCAAGGATGTAATATTATTTCCTCCCAACATATTTAATGCGGAATTACAAATTTCTACTTCTGATGCCATAATTTTTTTTTGTTAATTGATTAAAAAAAGGGGGAAAATTTTTCCCCCTTTATATTAAAGTTTATTGAGTATAGTAAACCCAGAAATAAATTGTACCAGTAATGCTTGCACCACCAGTAGTAATTTTTAGATCTGTTGCTTCTGATACTTTGTAACCTAAACCAGCAACAGCAGTATTAGCAGCCGTTGAGCCAGCTAACATTGATTGTGCTTGTCCAGCAGCATTCCATGTGCCTACGGCAGCAAGGTATCTGTCATCATCGCCAGAATCTCCAACTTTTAAAGTTGAAGAACCTCCAAGAGCATCCGCTTTGATAATTACATCATGGATTGTTGCTCCAGCAGGTATTCTTGCGATAGTAATGTCAGAACCACTACCAAGAGAAGATGCTTCATAAGTATCATGCCATACCATCATTGGAGATAGATTACCGCCATCAGAATTAACTGCTGGTACAGCATCAAGATTTGTTATTGCAACACTTTTTACACTAGCCATATCTTAACCCTCCTATGCTTCATGACAAGGAATCTGAACAACTTTTTCTTCTTCCATTCTTGAAGCGCCAATGCTCATGCAGTAGTAAACTTGAGTGCTGTAAGATTTATCAGCTCTCTCATCTATTCTTGCAGTAACATCTTTACCAACTGCTAATTTAATAGCGTCTTTAGTGAATGCGAAAACGAGTCTATCGTCAGTATTACTTGCATCGAAGCTAAGTCTATTCGACATAATAAATTTAAACCCTAAATATGAATCAATTTGACCCATTGCTAGTGCTTTAACTGTATTAAAATCACTATTCTTAACTTCAGTTGTATTGAGCAAATCACTTATTTGAGTTGCTCCACATACCACATATCGTGCTATGCTTGGATCTACGTCAGCTAAATCCATTTTCTTCTTTGCATCAAGAAGTTTTGCAATTGTTAAACCATCTGATTGGTTTGATGTTGCAAATTTTTGAGTGCTTGGAAGAGCAACGGAAGTGCCGCCAGTTTCTCCAGTATAGGCAGTACCGCCTAAAGCTGTGATGATAACATCATCCATTGATCTACCCATCGCTGCAGCAGCTGCTTTAGCGTAGCTTGATGTAGGATCAATTAACATTCTTACTTTGTCAGCATCATCTATAAGATCTGCCCACTCGTAATCAGCTAATGATACTCTACGTCTAGCGTGTGGTGTATCAATTTGTGGTGTAGACGAATGCCTAGAAGTACGCACTTGAGCAGCGACAGAGCCGACTTGTTCGAAGAACGCATTTTTTCCAGTTATCGTTTCCACATCAACAGCTTCACGCAAACGGCTACCCATTTGTTGTGAAAGCATTTGTACATTAGAACCATACTGCTGTACAAAAGCTGTTGTAATTTGATTAGACATAATGTCCTCCTTTTCAAATTAATGGTTAAAATGTTCGAGAGTTATCTACAAAGTAGGTTCATCTGCATTTTACAACTGTTAGTTGATCTTCTATTCAGATTGTCAAACTGGATGCTTACGCACTACCCAGTTGAAACAGGATGTATCATACCATTCAAATCAGCAACTTCTTTTACTGCTGCATCGTGGTTTGGATGTTCCTTAATCCAATATGGATGTTTAGGATCTCCCATGATTTTAGAAACTTCTTTTTGTGCTTCTTGTGGAGTAAGTAAACCACCCGCACTTTCTTGACTAGCACTAATAGTATCTTCACTAAATTTTTCTGACATTGTTGCCAATGCTTTGATAAAACCTGGATGATTACCAATAGAAGTTCCATCTTGTAACTTTACTTCTGCCAATTCTTCGGCAAAAAAATTTTTAAATACATCATTCGCTTGATTTAATTTTTTATCATACGCTAAACCAAACTCTTTGCGTAATGATGTTTCATTATTAACACGATTTAATTCTTGATCTTTTTGTGCATTATCTAATGATGTTTGTTCTAAATTTCCATAATAATCTAATACACCTTGTAATTGTTTTGGTAACAATCCAAGTGTATGTGCGTGGGAAATAAAATCTTTTACAGGTTGATCATTTGCACCTTCTTGTAAATTATAATTAACATCATATTTATCTGGCGAAGCGGGTACACCTAATTTTGTAAATGTTTCTTTCCAATCATCATCCGTAAAATTGTTTGTTGGCACTGGCATTTTATCTGCACCGACCATTCGTTGTGCATGAATATAACTTTTTGCTAGTTGTCCAGCATCCGTAAAATTTTGTAAGGATGACTCCCCTCGTATATCTTCTGGTAATGAGTCGACAAACGATGGTTCTGTTTGTGTTGTTGGTTGTTCGTTATTAACTGTTGCAGTCGGTTCAGATTGCACTTCTGGTGCAGTTGTCTGTTCTTCCATTTATTTTTTCTCCGTTGGTAGTGGTTTTAACATTGTTTTAATCCACAATGTTACTGCTCGCATTCCTTCTAAGTTTGCAGTCTTATACGGATCTGCATCAAAAGTAGATGTGTGTATTCCAGTTCTATTTTCTAAATCTTGTAAAACTGCTGCACCTTCTTTTGTACTAAAAGTAATTTGGTAAGCTTGTCGTAATTCTTTTATAACTTCTTCTTGTGTTTTAGCTGGCATTAAGTTCCTTCAATAATGGAGCTGCCTTACCTCCCGCTTCAGCCATTTGCGATGCTCTGTCGAGTTCCGCTTGTTGTGCTTGTGCTTCGGCTTGCTGCTCTCTTATCTCCGCAACCTCTTGATCTGATCGTAATACTTTTCTTGGTACACCAAGTACATCCGTAATATGTTTAACAAGTTTATCTGCATCCAAGTAATCCATTACTGGCAACATTTGTGCTAATGGTGTGATAATTTCTAATGAACGTAGTATTGCTTGTACATCGCCAGTACGTTGCGATCTAGCTAAAGGAGAAACATATTCTATATCTATTGTGCTACCTTGCAAGCTGACTGGCGGTGTTGGTAATAAACCTTTACGCAACATAATATTAAAACTTCTTGTTATTAGTGGTTGTAACATTTCTGCTTGGAGTCTACCTAATACTGGTGCAAGTAATCGCATCTTTTCTTCGTTTCGTTGCATTACTTCTGTTGCTGTCATTCTTACATCTTGCGACATTAATAATTGGTCCACAAAATATGCTTGTCGAATAGCTTGCCGTCTTTGATCTTCTAGGTTTAATCCAACTGGTGTGTTTGCACCAATGTTTAAAGGTTCAATTCTATCTCTTGTACCAGATCTATAATAGTTTAGTCCTCCAGGTTGTGTTCTTACTGGTAAAACAAAACTGTCATCAGGTACAAGTAAAGGTGGGTCAACCATTTTTTGTGCTGCCTTAATGGTTGTTTCAGACATTTTATTTAACATCTTCACATCAGCGAGTGCTGTCATAGATGGCGATCTGCCATATATCTCGGAAGATGATTTTAACCAACGAGGAACAACAAAAGGAAACTCATTAAATCCAGATGTTGAAATTAATTTTTTATCTTCGTGGTCATAGTATATTGATACAAAAGGCATGGATATATTATCCATCTTGTATGGGTTTTGTTTATCATTAGGTTTGACACAATGATGTAATGTTATCTCGTCATACGGATTTTCTTTTGCAATTTCTATTAATCTTTTTGTTAACTTATCGCCAAATCGTTGATACGCAGCTCTGGCGGTTATTTTAAATTCTCTATGTACTGTATCTACAACTCCTTTATCATTTTCGGCAACATATATTTCTTTAATGTGCCTTGTTGAAAATCGTAAAAATTTTTGATCATCTTCTTCAATCATCATGCACGAAGTACCAAAGGTAACTAGGTCTGTATATAATTCATGTATTTCTTGTTGAAAGTTAGATCTGTCTAAAGCAATGTACATTGATTGTGTACACGCTTCTAACCATTCTCTACTTTCTTCATCTTGTGCCAATCCTTCGTTTTTAAATCGCATACTAAACCAAGGAGTAGCAGCATTGGTTAACATTCCATGTAACGAGGAAGATAATAATTCAGCAGCATGAAGTGCAGTACCATCATAAATAAATTCTGTACGTTTATCGCCTTGTGATCTTGATTTATTAACATCAGCTCTACGAGGTAAAACATAATCAGCAATTTCTTGCCAATGACTCTCCCAGTTTTGACGTTGTGTTTTCAGTTTATCAAACTGATTAGCAATCATTTGTGCATTTTTCATATTACATTCCTAATTTTTCTTTTAATGATTTTTTACCTTTAGTTAGTCCAAGATTTATTATTCCTTGTACATTTCTTTGAGAAGTAAATTTTTTACCTTGTTGTGTAGCATCAAATTTTTTTGTGTAATCTGTATAAGCTGCATCTGATTGTTTAACATCTAATGCTGATTTTGCCGCATCAGCTCGCATTAATGTACCACCAAAACCTGGCACAGCTAAAGATAAACCTCCAATTGCTACAGCTTTTATTTTATTTTGTCGTTCTAACATTTCTTTTGATATAGGAACACTTGTCATTGCTCCAGTTGGATCTCCACTACCCATTGCACTATTAGAAGAACCATATTTTATTGTATTGGCATTAGAAATAATTTTGTTATTTACAACATTAGAATATCCACCTGTATCTTTATTGTAAGATAATAATCCTCTTTTTACCATTTCTTCATTAGTAAATTTTGATGCTTCTTCTCCGTACATTGTTTTATCTTTACCAGTAAGATTTGTTGCTACACCATTAGATAATCCTAATTGTTTTTTAACAACATCTTTAATTTCATTAGCAATTTGTTTATTAT
>CAZQBE010000095.1:0-8226 GCA_964591595.1 uncultured Flavobacteriaceae bacterium | reverse complement strand
CCAAATGGTAAATTAACTAGCTTTGCTTCACAATCAAATAATAACTCTTTTGTAGCTGGTACATAATCTTTATCCTTTAAGCTTTTTATTCTTAATGTATTGGTTGCTTTTGTTGCATCTACATTAAATATTTTAATTGTATTCCCTTGATTTCCCAATCCACTTGAATAACTGCGTTCAATAATAAAAAACTGGTCTTTAGCATATTCCAAAATATCTGAAAGTCCGTTGACTGCAAAATCGTCCTTAGGTTCTTTCGCAATAGGATCTAACAAATATCCAAACTGCTTTTCAAGCTTGTTCGTTCTAGTGTTTATATAGGTTATTCTAACAGGTGAATTAGTAGGTGTAAGTTTTGGTTCTTGACCATCAATTTCGAGTGGGAGTTCCATAGCAATCCAATAGCCTTTTTCATCATAACTTTTGCTTAACCCTTCAAGTGTAGCATTATGTCTTGGTTTTTCAATACTGTTTGGATAAAATGCAGAAGGAATATTAAATTCATTTACAATATCTCCATTAGAATTTACACTAAAAAATAAAGGTGGTTTTTGCTTATTTATATGTCCTTCACTTGTTATAAATACCTGATTTGCATTACTTTCATATCTAATGGTTTCTAAATCTAAATATTTAGAGCTATCCTTTATTTTAATCACTTTAGTTATAGCTACGTTAGATATTATAGTATCCTTAATTGTAATAGTAGTTTCATAATATCGAGGGTCGGAAGCATCATCACATACTATATAATACAATCCATTGTAATAATCAATGCCTGACAAGCCACCTACAAGTGTACTATCTACTACAATATCATCTGCTAAAACATATTCGTCTAAAAATTTGAGTTGTAATTTGTCAACCGTTTTAACATCACCATTTTTGCATCCTAAAATTGTGATACAACATAACAAAACACTTATAATTTTACTCATACCATCCAGAATATTTTACATAATTATTAGCAATGCGATGTATTTCTCCTGAAATCAATTCTTTACTAATATCTTTCACTTTTTTAGCGGGAATACCTGCATAAATACTTCCAGATGCAACTCTTGTATTTTTAGTAACTACAGCTCCAGCAGCAATAATACTATTACTTTCTACAATACAATCGTCCATTACAATACTTCCCATACCAATTAAAACATTGTCTTGTATGGTACATCCATGTACAATCGCATTATGCCCAATAGATACATTGTTGCCAATATTGGTTGGTGATGTTTTATAGGTAGCATGAATTACTGCACCATCTTGTACATTCACTTTGTTTCCCATTATAATGTAATGCACATCGCCTCGTATTACCGCATTAAACCACACACTACACTGATTACCCATAGTAACTTCTCCAACTATGGTTGCATTTTCGGCAATGTAACAATCCTCAGGGATTTGAGGGGGTTTTCCGTTTACTGGTTTTATTATTGGCATGATTTTATATTATAAAATACTACAATTGTTAGTTCGTGTTTTTTTTCGACGAAAAAGTTATCGATAACTTAATAAACTCTAAAGCTTCTCGATACAATTCCTATAAAATTCGGAATCACTCGAAGTGACATGTTTATTATTTAAAATAAGATAATAAATCTGACTTCTTAGATGCTGACACCATAATTTCTTTCCCATTACTCAAAACTACACTTCCACCTTTTCCTTTTTTATACTTAATCACTTCGTTAACATTAACTAAGTAACTTTTATGTACTCTTGCAAAACTAGAGCTTGTTAAAGCCTCCTCAAAGTATTTAAGTGTCTTACTTACCAATTTCTTTTTGTTAGTGTTTAAATAGATCTCTGTATAATTATCATCTGCTTTACAGTATAAGATTGTAGATGTTTCAATAACTTCAAAGCCATCTTGCTGAGGAATTGTTATTTTACCATTAACATTATTCGTCTTCGGAACTAAAATTTGGTCTTGTAAAGCATCTTCTTTAGTTTTTATTTCTACCACATAATCTACAGCTTTAATAAGCTCATCAATAGAAATAGGCTTCATTAAATAATACGACGCATGTGCATTTAAAGCATCTATAGCGTAATGATTATAGGCTGTTACAAAAACCGTTTCAAAAGTTCTATCACCAACTTTATCTAAGAGATCAAAGGCATTACCATAAGGCATTTCTACATCTAAAAACACCAAATCTAATTCGTTGTTTCTTATAAGTAATAACGCTTCGTCCACATTTGAAGCTTCTCCAAGAATAGAGATATTAGGACAATATTTCTTTAAGTAATTCCTTAAGATTTCTCTACTTGTCTCTTCGTCTTCTACTATAATAGCGTTTAGTTTCATGTTTTAAATTTTGAGATGCTTCGACAGACTCAGCATGACATTTTGTTTCAATTCGTGTTTTTTATCAATTTCTTTTTTAATGTTACTACAACTTTTGTTCCTGTATCCTCCTTATTTTGAAAATCATCCATTTGCACATCTACTTTATCTTTATACATTGTATTTAAAATGGCAACACGCTTTTTAATATTACTCATTCCTTTTGAGTTCTGTTTCTGTTGGTGTTGCGTTTTTAATGCTTTCGATTTTTTGCGACCTATGCCATCATCAGTAATAACAATTTGTAATTCATCTTTTGTAGTCTGCGAAATTGAAATATTCAAATGTCCTTTTGTCTTTTTATAACGCAAACCATGCCATACTGCATTTTCTATATAAGGCTGCAATAACATAGGAGGGATTTGAAATTCGTCAATCTGAACATTATCATCAACTATAATAGTATAATCGAACTTATCTTTAAATCTGAAATGCTCTAGCTTAGTATATAATTGCAACAGTTCTATCTCTTTTTCTAATGGGATAAAGTCTTCTTCACTATTCTCTAAAACAGCCCGCATTAGTAATGAAAAATCGGATAAATATTTATTGGCTGTACGCTCATCGCTACTCGCAATAAAACTATTAACAGAATTTAAAGCATTAAAAATAAAGTGAGGATTCATCTGACTTCGCAACGATTTTAATGCTAATAAATTATTGTTCAACTTTTGCTGTTTGATATTTTTAAACATAAAATATCCAGCAATTAGCAATAACAAAACGCCTCCAATTAAAGAATATATAATAAGTCTTTGGCGTTTATTCCGCTCTGTGGTAAGTTGGTATTTGCTCTCTGATAAAGCACGATCGCTTTCTAAACTGGTAATCCTGATTTGTTTTGAAGCTAAATCGTTAGCAAATCTCGCTGCTTGCGATATTTCTTGCTCTTTCTTTATGTATAACTCATCCACTAAACGTTCATATTTCCTTGCGGTAGCAATAGCTTTATCTAAATCGCCAGCATCACGATAAACCTCACTCAGTTTTCGTGTAGCATCATTTTGCACTACTAAATCTTCTCTATCATCGGCCTCTTCAATACTTTTCTCTAAATATGAAATGGCATTTGGAAAATCCTTTTGTATCGCATAAGCACTACCAATTTTATAGTTTTGCTTTTGTGGTGTAATAGCACTTTCATTTTTAAAAATAGAATCTGTTTCAATATCTTCAAGTACTTGTTTACGCAACTCTATTTCCTCATTAAAAGCTCTATTTTTACTTTGAAAGTCAGCTACTTTTACTTTCTCTTCTATAGCTCTTTTTTTATTTTCTTTTACGGCTAAGGTTAACGAATTTTCAAAATAGTTTTGAGCTTCCTGTTTTGCTCCAGAGGCATCATATGCTTGAGCTATTTTAGAGTTTAAATCTGTTATTTTAGGTATTATCAAATGGTCTTGAGCTACCTGTAACCCTTGTTTATAGGTATTAATAGCGGTGCTAAAATCTTTTGTTTTTACATACACATCTCCAAGACCTTCATAAAATGCTGTAAGCTGCCAATTAGATAAATCCTCTTTAATTAAACTATTATATATCTCTTTACATTCTTGATAATTCTTATTGAACTCAAACGCTTTGGCTAATCGTAATTTAACATCATTAGACGCTACATTCTGAAGGCTAATCCTATAATTAGTGACTGCTAAATCGTATTGTTTCCATTCAAAATAAACATTTCCTAAGGTTTCATACACTTCAGCATTTTGCTTTGTTGAATTTGATATGGCTAAAGCATCTGCTATAAATTGAATACTCTTTTCGGCATCACTCATTAAATACATTTCAGCTGAATCTATCAAAGCATTAAAGAGTTTTGGATTAGCTTTAAACAATTTATCTGCAGACTTTAAAGACTGATTAGGTCTTACTTCAACCTTTATTCGTTCTTTACTCTTAATAATATAATAAACCGTTTCAAAATCGCTATGCTTAATAACAAGTTCGTCACCAATTGCCACTTCAATTTTAAACTCTCCCTGCAAGTTGGTTGTTGTATAGGCTCCTCCATTAACCAAAACATTAACCTTTGGTATGGGCTTGTTGGAATTACTTTCCATCACTGAACCTTTAACAATAAATGCTTTCTTAATGATATTAGTGTCTTGCTGCTGTGCAAATGAAGCCCAAGAAAACAGGAGGACCATAATACATAATATGTGTTTGTGAAATTTTGCCATTTCTAATATGGTAAACATACATACTTTAGACGATAAAATAAAATGCGGTTTTAGTGTAATTTATGGTTTTTAAACCAAAATAGCCCACTTCACTCATTTAAAGTATAGGTTCACTCATTCATATCCCTTATACACTCATTTTGCTTTTTTTGGCAAAACTTTTAATTATATGTTTACAGAAACGTTTAAAACTCAAATTATGAAAACAATATTTAAATCTTCACTTCTATTAGCCCTTTTAATTAGTTTTTTAGTAGGGAATGCCAAAAACGAAAAAGATAATCCCGATAAACAATTTATTAAAGTAGCATTGCTTTTGGACACTAGTAATAGTATGGACGGATTGATAGACCAAGCCAAAGCACAGCTTTGGGGAATTATAAACGAGCTCTCATATGCCAAGTGCAATAACGAACGTCCAAATTTACTAATTGCTCTTTATGAATACGGTAACGATGGTTTAAACGCTCAAGAAGGCTATATACGTCAAATAATAGGCTTTAGTGATGACTTAGATGATATTTCTAAAGAACTCTTTTCTCTCACTACTAATGGTGGTAGTGAATTTTGCGGTCAAGTCATACAAACTTCATTAAATCAACTAGAATGGGGAAATAATCCAGACGATTTAAAACTTATTTTTATTGCAGGCAACGAACCTTTTACACAAGGACGTGTAAATTATAAGGATGCTGCTATAAATGCAAACGAAAAAGAGGTAACCGTTAATACTATTTATTGTGGTGATTATAATCAAGGTATTTCTACATTTTGGAAAGATGGCGCAGCACTTACAAAAGGTGATTATTTATCTATAAACCATAATCAAGCAACAGTTTATATTGCATCACCTTATGATGACACTATCCTAATTTTAAACAAAAAACTAAACAAAACATATATTGCCTATGGAGAAAGAGGTAAAGACAAAATTAAACTTCAAGCTGTTATGGATTCAGAAGCAGAAAGCTATAGTAATGCGAATGCCGTTGGTAGAACTATTAGTAAAAGTTCCCACTTATACAAAAACTCAAAATGGGATTTGGTAGATGCAGTCGCAGATGAAGAAATCGTTATTGAAGATTTAAAATCAGCGTCTTTACCAGAAGAACTTAAAGGCAAATCTTCTGATGAAATAAAAACTTACATTAAACAAAAGAGCATTGAAAGAGCAGCTATTCAAAAAGAAATACAACAGCTAAATATTAAACGTAAACTATTCATCTCTGAGCAACAAAAAGAAAATTCTAATGGCTTAGAAAACGCCATGGTAAACGCCATAAAAGCACAAGCAAAAAAGAAAAATTACAAATGGGATTAGTTTATTGCTGGGCAGTTACACTCATACTTTTCTCGTCTTTTGTTAAAATTAAGTCCTAAAGTAATTTGGTGAAATCCGCCATTGTTAAACACCACAGAATTGGATTGGTATGAATAGGTATAAGCAAAAATAAAGTCTTTATAATTAACCCCTATTAAAGGTGTAAAATACTGCAGTTTTTGGCTACTAACTCCTGTTCCATTTAAAAATTCGGCACCATCTAAACTTCTTCTATATGATATGCCTCCCCAAACTTTACCAAAATCCATTTCTTTATACACCTTCATATTCAAATCGAATAAGGATTCTTTGGTGGCATCTCTGTACATAAACATTAACGAAGGCTCATAACTCCATTCACTATCAAACTTACTAAACACATTCCCTACTGAAAATAAATAGGTTCTTAAATTACTAAAACTAAGCCCTTGTTCATTAAAATTTACGCCATCATTTTCTAAAACATTCTTTACAGTAGCATGAGCATAAAAATTTACAAATTGGTATGAAAATCCAAAATCAATATTAAAATCCGTTGCACTTTGTTCAATTCCGGAAATTAATGGGTCAAACCCATCTGCTAAAAAAGTAGTTTCATC
This sequence comes from uncultured Flavobacteriaceae bacterium, assembly GCA_964591595.1. Classification (GTDB taxonomy): domain Bacteria; phylum Bacteroidota; class Bacteroidia; order Flavobacteriales; family Flavobacteriaceae; genus JAADHG01. Next base: position 1,770 of record CAZQBE010000095.1, on the reverse strand, counting down.
AAGTTTGTATTGAATCATACCTATACTTAACCCAAAGGACAACATATTTAAATCTATGGGATTTCTGGAAAACATTAAATGATGCGCATAGGTTAAATATGCTCCAGTTTGAGAATGATATCCATTTTTGTCGTTAAATAAAATAGCGCCTACGCCTGATGATGATTCTCCTATCCTTCCATTAATACTTGCGGTTTGTAATGCAGGAGCATTAGCTTGTCCAAACCACTGTTTTCGTGCTGTTAACCTAAATTTACTACTATTGGCAACACCAGCCATTGAAGGGTGAATTAAATAATAATTATCGGTTAAATAATCGGAATATATAGGTAAGCCTTCTTGAGCCATTGAAAACTGAGTAAACAGCATGACTAATAGTACTAAGCAAAACTTTTTCAATCTCATAGTTAATCTCTTTTCAAGGTAAAATGGGCTTAAAACATTTAAATACAATCTCATTTTAATGAGCCAACATCTAGTATTTCATAGGTTAATGTTTCCCAAATATATATATAACTCAACATTTCTTTTATTATTTTTGCATAAAATTTATTACAATGAATAAAATTGACGTTTCAATACAAGAAACTAGCAATCCTTTAATTATAAAATTTGAAGCAAATTCATTCTTAACTCAGTATGAAAGTTTTGAATTTAATAACATAGATGAAGCAAAGCATTCCCCGTTAGCACAACAGCTTTTTCACTTACCTTTTGTAAAGAAAGTTTATATCTCAGGGAATTTTGTAGCTATAGAACGTTTTAATATTGTTGCATGGAAAGATGTTCAGAATGAAGTACGTGAACAAATTGAAAACTACCTTAATGAAGGTGGAATTATTGTTGAAAACACTTCAAAAAACAAAAAAATAGCGGTTACGGTTTATGCCGAAAGCACTCCAAACCCTGCTGTTACAAAGTTTGTTGCTAATAAAAAATTGGTGCCTACGCTTTTTGAATTCACCTCCATTGATGAAGCAAAAGTGTCTCCATTTGCAACCGAATTATTTCACTTCCCTTTTGTTAAAAGTATTTTTATAGACGAAAATTACGTGTCCATAACAAAATATGATGTCGCTGATTGGAACGACATTACTATGGAATTAAGAACGTTTATTAAAAACTATATTGAAAATAGCAAACCTATTGTAGTTGCTGATGCCCCTGAAATCAAAAAGAACACTGAAGCTGTTAAAGAGGAAAACTTTGAAGCCTTAGACGATATCTCTAAAGAAATTGTAAATATCCTCGAAGAATATGTAAAACCTGCTGTAGCTAGTGATGGTGGTAATATTCAGTTTGATTCTTATGACCCCAAACGCAAACTTGTTCGTGTTATTCTACAAGGCGCTTGTAGTGGATGTCCATCTTCTACATTTACTTTAAAAAGTGGTATTGAAAATATGCTGAAAGAGATGTTAAAAGATAAGGTCGAAATTGTTGAGGCCATTAATGGCTAGAAAACTTATAAGAAGGTTTAAAATAATTAAGAAAAGTGTTCTAATAATGAATGCTTTTTTTATGCTTCATTTTTGTATTTTTGATATTATGCAAAAACTATTGTTTTCTATATTATTAATTGCTGTTACACTGCTAAGTTGTAAGAGTCAAACTTCAGAAAAAATGACTCATAAATACACTAACAATCTCATAAACGAAACTAGCCCTTACCTTCTACAACATGCACATAATCCTGTAAATTGGAAGCCTTGGAACAAAAAAACACTGGCTGAAGCCAAAGCCGAAAATAAACTCATTATAATAAGTATT
>CAZQBE010000094.1:0-8309 GCA_964591595.1 uncultured Flavobacteriaceae bacterium | reverse complement strand
TACTGGGAAATCATTTACCGATGTGGTAAACATAGGTATTGGTGGTTCAGACCTTGGTCCTGCAATGGTTGTTGAAGCACTACAGTTTTATAAAAACCACTTAACAACCCATTTTGTAAGCAATGTTGATGGCGATCATGTAAATGAAATTTTAAAAAAAATAAATCCTGAAACCACTTTATTTGTTATTGTTTCAAAAACATTTACTACTCAAGAAACTCTGTCTAATGCAAATACAATAAGAGAATGGTTTTTAAAATCGGCTTCACAAAACGATATTGCTAGACATTTTGTGGCTGTTTCTACCAATATAGAAAAAGTAAAGACTTTTGGAATTGAGGGAAATAATATTTTCCCCATGTGGGATTGGGTTGGTGGTCGTTTCTCGTTATGGAGTGCTGTTGGTTTAAGCATAAGTTTATCTGTAGGAAATGATAATTTTGAAAGTTTACTCGAAGGCGCATATAAAATGGATATGCATTTTAAAAACGAGCCTTTTAAAACCAATATCCCTGTATTATTAGCATTTATTAGTATTTGGTATAATAATTTTTTTAAGGCAGAAAGTGAAGCAATAATTCCATATTCACAATATTTAAACCAATTCACAACCTATTTACAACAAGCCATTATGGAGAGTAATGGAAAAAGTGTAGATAGAAATGGTAATAAAATTAGTTATCAAACAGGCACTATAATTTGGGGGGAACCAGGAACAAATTCACAGCATGCATTTTTTCAATTAATTCATCAAGGCTCTAAGTTGATCCCCGTCGATTTTATTGGTTTTGCAAAAAGCTTATACGGGAACAAAGAACATCAAGACAAACTCATGTCTAACTTCTTCGCACAGACAGAAGCCTTATTGAAAGGAAAGGCAAAAGAAGAAGTTTCTCAAGAATTGGAGAGCTTGAACTTGTCTAAACAAACTAAGGAACAGTTATTATCATTTAAAGTGTTTGAAGGGAACAAGCCTACAAATACCATCATTATAGATAAGCTAACACCGGAAAGTTTAGGAAAACTCATTGCTATGTATGAGTACAAAATATTTGTGCAAGGTGTTATTTGGAATATATATAGCTATGACCAGTTTGGAGTAGAGTTAGGGAAACAACTTGCAGGCAATATCTTAAGAGAGTTAGAAAATACTTTAAAAGCAAACCATGATACTTCCACAAATAACCTAATTAGTTATTATAAAAACCGTTCTTGATTTTTTTAATAAATCGGTTTATTGTTTTATTACCAACTTATTTTGAATTTTGAAGAAAAACTGTATCTTTAACCTTGGTATAAATTTGTTAACGTTTAGTTAATGGATTATAATACTAAATGCTTAAATTTGCAAAATATTTATTAAACTAATCTTAATTTTAATATGAAAAAAATTACTCAACTTTTATTACTAGCTGTGGCATTTGTATTGTCTGCTAATGTAATGGCGCAAAGTACAGTTACAGGAACCATTATGGATTCTGAACTAAATGCTCCACTTCCTGGAGCAAACATAATCGAAAAGGGGACTTCAAATGGAGTTTCTGCCGATTTTGACGGAAATTTCACTTTAAAGACAGAAGCATCTTCAGGTGAAATAGTGATATCTTACGTAGGGTACGGCTCTATAACATTGGCTTTTAATGGAGACACCGATTTAGGAAGTGTTTCTTTATCTCCGGATAATTCATTAGCAGAAGTAGTGGTAACTGGAGTTGTAGATATTGCGATTGAAAGAAAAACGCCGGTTGCAGTATCTTCTATTAAAGCGTCTGATATAGCGCTAAAAATTGGTAATCAAGAATTTCCTGAGATTATGAATAAAACACCCGGTGTTTATGCTACTAAACAAGCAGGTGGATATGGAGATTCTAGAATTAGTTTACGTGGGTTTGACCAAAGAAACACATCGTTTCTTATTAATGGTCAACCAGTTAATGACATGGAAAACGGATGGGTTTACTGGTCAAACTGGCAAGGTCTTACAGATGTAGCTTCAGGTATTCAAATACAACGAGGTATTGGAGCTTCCAGATTAGCAGTTCCTTCTGTTGGTGGTACTGTTTCAATATTTACAAAAGCGTCTGGCAGAACAAAAGGAGGTACCGTTTCACAAATGATAGGTAATGATGCTTATACTAAGACTTCGGCTTCGTACAGTACTGGAGTAAACAGTAAAGGGTGGTCAAGTAGTTTCCTGCTTTCTAAATGGTCAGGTGATGGTTATGTAAACTTTACAAAAGGGTCAGGATGGACATACTTTATGGCTATAGGTTATAGCCCTGAGGGATCTAAACATGAATTCAATTTCTCTTTCTTAGGAGCAGGACAATGGCACCATCAAAGAGATGTTTGGGTATCTATTCGTGATTACCAAAACTTTGGTGATAGTGGTATAGACCGAAGATGGAATACCAATGGGGGTTACCTAAATGGCGAAGAGTTCAGTATGAGAAGAAACTTCTATAATAAACCTTTAGCTACTTTTAACTGGGATTGGGATATTTCAGAAAATGTTAAATTAGCAACATCCTTTTATGGTTCTGCCGGTCGTGGTGGAGGAACAGGACCTAGAGGGAATAACTTTAGAAACACTGACATCGATCTTTATCCTTTTAGAAAAGATTTAACAAAGCACCTTAATGAAAATGGTAGTGGTGCTGCTTCAAGAAATCCAGATGGTTCAATCAATTTTGATAATGTGGTAAGTGTAAACCGTTCGACTACAACACCATATTCTGGAGCCATAAGTGGCTATCAAGGACTACTCATTGGTTCTAATAGAAATCACGATGATGGAGTAAACAGAGCAGTATTAATTAGAAGAGCGTCTATGAATTCTCATGACTGGATAGGCATGATTTCTAGTTTAGATATTAATGCCGGAAACATGAGATATAGCATTGGTGTAGATTTACGAGATTATACTGGTTATCACTACCGTTCTTTAAATAATTTAATGGGTCTTGATGGGTATTATTCATCAGGGAATAGAAATAGTGCTGGTCAAATCATTGAAACCACAATCGAAGCCAAACCATTTAAGAGAACCGGTTTAAAAGAACCAAAACTTAATTACTATAACATTGGATATGTAGGTTGGCAAGGTGTTAATGCTTTGGCCGAATACTCTAAAGACGATGTCTTTACAGCCGTATTACAAGCAGGATTGTCTAACCAATCGTTCCAAAGAAAAGACTTATTTGCTTCGGTTACTAATCCATTAAGTAAAAAGAAAAATGTAGGTGGCGGTTATATTAAAGGTGGCGCTAACTATAACATTAGTGACGAAAGTAATGTGTTTGTAAATGCGGGATATATTAGTCGTCAACCATTGTTTGATGCAGTATTTCCAAACTTTGCTAACAATGTTAATCCTGATCTTCAAAACGAAGATGTGACGTCATTTGAGATTGGTTATGGTTTAAAGTTACCGACTTTCTCTCTTAATTTAAATTTATATACAACTAAATGGGGTAACCGTTTTATATCAAGAGGTTTCCCATTAGATGGAGGAGGTACTGGAACTGCGCAGTTTAAAAATGTTAGTGAATTGCATAAAGGTTTTGAGCTTGAAGCTAATTATAAGGCCAGTTCGAATCTCAAGTTAATAGGAATGTTGTCTATTGGAGATTGGAAATATACTAAAGATTTTAGTTCAACTTTATTTGACGATAATAATGCTCAAGTTGGTACGGGCACGCTTTATACCAAAGATGCTAAAGTAGGGGATAGCCCTCAATTTGTTTCATATTTTGAGGTTGATTATAATGTAGGTGATAATTTATTTTTCGATTTAGGTTGGAGAAGTGTTGGTAATCTTTATGCCGATTATAGCATTACGGATTCTGATTTTACGCAACCAGATAACGAAGGTGCTTTAAAGCTTCCTTCTTATAACTTGGTAGATCTTGGAGCCACTTATAAATTTGATTTATTTGGAAATAATGCTTCAATTAGATTGAACGTTAATAACTTATTCGATGAAGAATATATAGCAGAGTCACAAACAAATATTCATGCAGATTCTGGTTCAACAACTTACAACGGGATAGACGTAAATAACTCTGTTTGGTTTGGATTTGGCACTACATGGAATTTTGCTTTAAGATATAAATTTTAGTTTATAGTTAAGGCTAACAATACTAAACCATTGTAGGTTTATACAAGTAAATTTAAAATCTCCGAGAGTTACAACTCTCGGAGATTTTTTTATGCGTCAAATTCATTACTTTTGTTTTACTAACTAAGAAAATATTAAGAAGATGATTAAAATGTTACATTCATATTGGGCTTATCTTGTGTTAACAGTATTATTGTTGGCCGTATTAAATGGATTAGTTGGATATTTTGGAAAAAAGGAATATAATGCCAAAGCATTTAGAATTGCATTATTTGCATTGATTATATCTCATATTCAATTGCTATTAGGTTTACTCTTGTATTTCACATCCCAAAGGTTTGAATTTTGGAGTGAGCTAGGAATGGGTGGTGTTATGAAAGATGCGGCTCAAAGACTATACTTAGTAGAGCACCCCTTAATTAATATAATTGCTGTGGCTTTAATTACTATTGGGTATTCTAAGCATAAAAAGAAACTGACTTCAACTCCAAAATTTAAAACAATCACAATATTTTATGGTATTGCATTAGTGTTATTCTTGTCAAGAATTCCATGGAATGTTTGGCCTAATTAAAGAAATAAAAAGGGAGTATTTAAATACTCCCTTTTTTAATACACTATTGTATTTCCTTAATGATGTGAACGTATACGGGGAAGTGATCACTAAATCCGTTGGTAAAGGAGATGTTAGCAAAACTTCTAAAGGGATAGCCTTTGTAACGTCCTTTTTTATTGGTTAAAAAGCGTTTGTTAAAAATGCCTGCTTTATAAAAGCGAAAAGAAGAATAATCTTTTTCTAGCAAAGGTTTTGTAATTAATATTTGATCAAATAAACTCCAAGCATCTCTATACGCATTTGAGCCTAGTCCTTTTTTAAAAAAAGCTTCCATGGGGTTATAAATACCTTTTAATTCAACATCCTCTTTATTTTTTTTAGTGCTTAATATATCTTTTAAACTTGAGTTTGTTGGGTCATCATTTAAATCTCCCATACTAAAAATTTTGGCATATGGATTAATAGCTTGTAAAGAATCAATAATTCTTTTGTTTAACCTTGCTGCTGCAACACGTTTTGGTCTGCTTCGTGCTTCGCCACCTCTTCGTGATGGCCAATGATTAACAATAATATGTATCATTTCGCCTTCTAGCTTCCCACTTACTAGCAATTGGTCTCTTGTATATACACGTTTCCTAGTTATATCATCATAAATTTTTAACTCATGCTTACTAATATTAATAGGAACAAATATTTTTTTTTGGTAGAGTAATCCTACATCAATCCCACGTGCATCTGGCGAATCAAAATGAGCTATACCATAATCTTTTTGAAACAAAGATGGGTCATTAGCTAAATCTTCTAGAACTTGTCTGTTTTCTACTTCAGCAAGACCAATTATTGCAGGAGCATTTCTAGAAACATCTGCGCCAATTTCAGAAATAACTCTGGACATATTTCTCACCTTTTTTTTATAAATTTCACCTCGGTTAAATTTAATTTCCATTATAGGGCTCGCTTCATCAAACTTATTTGGGTCATTTATAGTATCAAATAAATTCTCAACATTATAAAAAGCTATTGTATATACTTTAAACTTTCTTTTTTTCTGTGCATTTAAATTTAAAAAAATCAGGAGGTAAAGTATAATTAGCCATTTGTGTTTTTGTTTCATTTAGTTATGTGTTTTCCACGATTAATATACAATGAAATCTTACACCAAAAGTAAAATATTAATAATAAATAACGTAAATTGATTCCCCTTAAATAGGAATCTATTTAAGAATAAAACTATTAATTATAAAATTAAACATGAAGAAAAGTTTATTTATTTTTTTATTAGGAGTTTTTTCTGTGTTTACAGGATACGCTCAGCAAACTGTAATTAAAGGAAGTGTCAAAGACGCTATTAACAACCAACCAATTCCTGATGTTATTGTTATCATTGAAGAAACTTTACAAGTCACAAAAACTGATACCATGGGTGAGTTTAGCTTCACTGCAAATGTACCTTTAGGAGAGCAAATATTAAAAATTTCTAAGATTGGATATACGACTAAAAGATACCCTATTGTAGTTAATGAAGGTCAAACTGTTAATATCACAGATATGACATTAGATATCGACACTTCTGATACGGAAGATTTATTTACAATCTCATTATCAGATGACGAACTTGATGATGATACAAGTGCTTCAGATAATATTTCGGGACTATTGTCATCTTCAAGAGATCTTTTTCAACGTACTGCAGCATTTGAATTCAGTTCATCATTTTTTAGAATCAGAGGATTAGATTCAGACAATGGTTCTGTTTTAATTAACGGAATTGAAATGAATAAACTTTACAACGGACGCCCACAATGGAGTAATTGGGGAGGATTAAACGATGTTGTAAGAAATCAAGAATTAACTTCAGGATTAACACCTTCAGCCTATAATTTTGGAGGAATACTCGGAACAACAAATATTAATGTTAGAGCTTCAGAAGCTAGACCTGGTGGACGTGTTACTTATTCATCTTCAAATAGAAGTTACACAAACAGATTGATGGTGTCTTATGCTTCTGGATTAGTTGATGGAGGTTGGGCTTATACAATATCTGCTGGAAGACGCTGGGGAAATGAAGGCTATCAAGATGCAACATTATATGATTCTAATTCGTTTTTTGCATCTGTTGAAAAAAAAATAAATGATAAACACAGCATTAATTTTACAGGAATTTATGCGCCAAATAGAAGAGGGAAATCTTCACCTAACACACAAGAGGTTTTCGATTTAAAAGGCATAAAATACAACGAGTATTGGGGCTGGCAAAATGGAGACAAACGTAATTCGCGTATTAAGGAAGTTGAAGAGCCAATTGTAATGTTAAACCACTATTGGACTATAAGCAGCAAAACAACTTTAAATACAAATGTTGCTTATCAATTTGGAAAATTAGGTAATAGCCGTTTGGATTATAATGGTACTGATTTAGTAAATGGGTTTCCTGAAGGTGGAGGCGCAAATCCTAGCCCAACATATTACCAGAAGCTACCAAGTTTTTTTGTGAGAAATAATCCTGACAATTTAGGACTAGCTTATGGTGCACAACAGCAATTTTTGAATAACGGTCAAATTGATTGGAACCAAATGTATGAAGCAAATATTGCTAATACACAAAGAGGGGGTAACGCTGTTTATGCGCTTTATGAAGATCGAGTAGATGATCAGCAAACCACAATTAATTCAATATTGAACACTGAGTTAAGCGATAATATTTTGTTAAATGCTTCAGTAAATTACAGATATTTAAAGTCCGAAAATTTTGCTCAAATTATTAATCTTCTTGGTGCTAATGGGTATTTAGATGTTGATGCTTTTGCAGATAATCCAAAGGATATTCAAAATGATATTTTAAATCCTAATAGAATTGTTGGTGAAGGCGATCAATTTAAATATAACTACAATCTCTTCGCCAGTATTGTTAGTGGTTATGTTCAAGCACAATTTAAATACAATAAGGTAGATTTCTTTTTAGCAGGAAGTATTGCTAATACGCAATATCAAAGAGAGGGCGTTTATCAAAATGGAGGGTTTCCAAATAATTCACTAGGGAAAGGAGAAAAACTAAACTTTACAGGAATAGGAGCAAAAGGAGGATTTACTTATAAAATTACTGGAAAACATTTATTAGATGTTAATGCAGGATACATTACAAGAGCGCCATCATTAAGGAATACGTTTTCTAACTCTAGGGAGAATCATGATATAGTTGGAGACCGAAGCGGTATAGATATTACTGAGGAAAAAATAAGCTCAGTAGATGCGAGTTATATTTTCAGATCACCAATAGTAAAAGCCAAATTAACAGCCTACTATACGAAGTTTCAAGATGCTAGTGAAATATCATTTTTCTTTGCCGATGGGATAGGTGGTGATAATTCTGTATTTGTGCAAGAAGTATTGCAAGATATAGATAAAAAACATATTGGTGCCGAATTAGGAATAGAAGCCCAAATAACCCCAACAATAAAACTAAAAGGAGTAGCATCAGTAGGACAATATACTTACGATAACAATCCTAATTTATCTTTAACTACTGAGCCTGATGATGATGCTATTACTGCAGGATTTGTAAATGGTTTTAGAAATTACGGTAAAGCTAATTTAAAAGATTGTACTCCTGAAGAGTTTAATGAATTTAAAAAA
>CAZQBE010000093.1:1852-8333 GCA_964591595.1 uncultured Flavobacteriaceae bacterium | reverse complement strand
GCTTATTGAAGGAAAAGCAATTCAGTTACATCCATTAGTATGTACTGCATTTAATGCCGATTTTGATGGTGACCAAATGGCAGTTCATTTACCATTAGGCCCAGAAGCTATTCTTGAAGCACAACTTTTAATGTTAGCGTCTCATAATATCTTAAATCCTGCAAATGGTTCTCCAGTTACTGTACCTTCTCAAGATATGGTACTTGGTTTATATTATATGACAAAGTTGCGTAAGTCAACTAAGGATGTTCCAATAATAGGTGAAGGATTAACTTTCTATTCAGCTGAAGAAGTAAATATAGCTTATAATGAGAAAAAAGTAAATTTAAATGCAGCAATTAAAGTAAGAGCTAAAGACTTTAACGAAGCAGGAGAGTTAGTTTATCAAATAATAGAAACGACTGTTGGACGTGTACTATTTAATGAGAAAGTACCTGAAGTTGCTGGATACATCAATGAAGTATTAACCAAAAAATCGCTTAGAGATATTATTGGTAATATTTTAAAGGTTACAAGTGTACCTGAAACTGCAGCTTTCCTAGATGAGATAAAAACTTTAGGATATAAATTTGCTTTCCAAGGCGGATTGTCATTTAGTTTAGGTGACATTATTATTCCACCAGAAAAGCATACAATGATTGCTTCTGCTAACAAACAAGTAGATGGAATTAAGGCTAACTATAACATGGGACTTATAACAAACAATGAGCGTTATAACCAAGTTATTGATATATGGACATCTACAAATGCTGAGTTAACAGAGTTGTCAATGAAACGTATTAGAGAAGACCAACAAGGGTTTAACTCGGTGTTCATGATGCTAGATTCTGGAGCTCGTGGATCTAAAGAACAGATTCGTCAGTTAACTGGAATGCGTGGTTTGATGGCAAAACCTAAAAAATCTAATGCAGGAGGTGGTGAAATTATTGAAAATCCAATTCTTTCTAACTTTAAAGAGGGACTTTCAATTTTAGAGTATTTTATTTCTACGCACGGTGCACGTAAAGGCCTTGCTGATACAGCACTTAAAACAGCTGATGCTGGTTATTTAACACGTCGTTTGGTTGATGTATCTCAAGATGTTATTGTAAACATTGAAGACTGTGGTACATTACGAGGAATCAACGTAGAACCACTTAAGAAAAACGAAGAAGTTGTTGAGACTTTAGAAGATAGAATTGTAGGACGTACATCTTTATATGATGTGTATAATCCATTAACTGATGAATTATTAGTTGAAGCTGGAGAACATATTAATGATGAGATTGCAAAAGCAATTGAAGATTCTCCTATTGATGCTGTCGAAGTACGTTCTGCTTTAACTTGTGAAGCTAAAAAAGGAATATGTTCAAAATGTTACGGACGTAACCTAGCCACAGGTAAAATGGTACAACGTGGCGAAGCTGTTGGAGTGGTTGCTGCCCAGTCAATTGGTGAACCAGGAACTCAGTTAACACTTCGTACATTCCATGTTGGAGGTATTGCGGGTAATATTTCAGAAGAAAACAAACTGGCTGTTAAGTTTGATGGTAAAGCTGAAATTGAGGATCTTAAAACGGTTAAAGGTGTAGATGGAGAAGGTAATGAAATTGATATTGTTATCTCTAGAACATCAGAACTTAAACTTACAGATTCAAAAACTGGAATTACCCTAAGTACTAATAATATTCCTTATGGATCAACAATTTTTGTTAAGAATGGACAGAAATTGAAAAAAGAAGATGTTGTTTGTCAATGGGATCCATATAATGGTGTTATTATTTCAGAATTTGCTGGAAAGATTGTTTATGAAAATATTGAGCAAGGTATTACTTATCAAGTAGAAATTGATGAGCAAACAGGTTTCCAAGAAAAAGTAATTTCTGAATCAAGAAATAAAAAATTGATTCCTACATTACATATTCAAGATGGTAAGGGAGAAACTATTCGTTCTTATAACTTGCCAGTTGGAGCGCATTTAATGATTGATGATGGCGAGAAGGTTACCATTGGTAAAATCTTAGTTAAGATTCCTCGTAAATCTGCTAAAGCTGGCGATATTACAGGTGGTTTGCCACGAGTTACTGAGTTATTCGAAGCTCGTAATCCATCAAACCCAGCAGTAGTAAGTGCTATTGATGGCGTTGTTTCTTTTGGGAAAATTAAAAGAGGTAACCGCGAGATTATTGTAGAATCTAAGTTAGGAGACATTAAGAAATACTTGGTTAAATTATCAAATCAAATCTTAGTACAAGAAAACGATTTTGTTAAAGCAGGTATGCCTTTATCTGATGGCTCTATCACACCTAATGATATTTTAAATATTAAAGGCCCTTCTGCTGTACAACAGTACTTAGTGAACGAAGTGCAAGAAGTGTATAGATTACAGGGCGTGAAAATTAATGATAAGCATTTTGAAGTTGTTGTAAGACAAATGATGCGTAAAGTTAGAATTCAAGATTCAGGAGATACTATTTTCTTAGAAGATCAGTTAGTTCATAAGTCTGATTTTATAGTCGAAAATGACGAAATCTTTGGAAAGAAAGTCGTTGAAGATGCTGGAGATTCAGAAAATTTAAAACCTGGACAAATTGTAACGTCAAGAGAGTTGAGAGATGAAAATTCTATTTTACGTCGTGAAGATAAAAACCTTGTTGTAGCTAGAGATGCAAGCCCTGCTACTGCAACACCAATTCTTCAAGGTATTACTAGAGCATCGCTGCAAACTAAATCATTTATATCAGCAGCCTCATTCCAGGAAACCACTAAAGTATTAAACGAAGCTGCTGTAAGTGGTAAAGTAGATACTCTAGAAGGACTTAAAGAAAACGTAATTGTTGGACATAAAATCCCTGCTGGTACTGGTTTGCGTCAATACGAAAATATTATTGTTGGATCAAAAGAAGAGTTTGATGAAATGATGCAAGTGAAACAAGAAATGAATTATAATTAAATGAGATTCCAACTCTGTGAGAGCAAAGAGCTGGTTAATTGAATTTATTCCCACGAAAGTGTGAATCTATTTATAGTTTAAAGAAGATATATTTTATTTTAATATAAATATAAAATCTTATAAAAGTTAGTTAAGAATCCCGTTTTATTTCGGGATTCTTTTTATATTGATACATCATAATAATAAATTTTCCGATGTTTCGGGAATGTAAATATAATTGAAATGGCAGACGATAAAAACAAACAGAAGCAAGGTCAGATTAATATTGAATTAGACGAAAAAATTGCAGAAGGAACGTATTCTAACCTAGCTATTATTAATCATTCGGTATCCGAATTTGTTTTAGATTTTGTAAGCATAATGCCTGGTACTCCAAAAAGTAAGGTAAAGTCTAGAATTATCTTGACACCGCAACATGCAAAGCGATTAGTAAAAGCGTTAAATGATAATGTAAAACGGTTTGAAAACGCTCATGGTGAAATTAAAGATTACGAGCAACCACCAATGCCTTTGAACTTTGGACCCACAGGACAGGCTTAACCTTTATGGAAAGTAAATCTAAAATAAAATAGAGTGTTGCTCGAAATTTTTCATTGAGCAACCACCAATGCCTTTGAACTTTGGACCCACAGAACAAGCATAAAAAAAGCCTTTGAAATTTTTCAAAGGCTTTTATTTTAACTCGCTTCTTTTGTGTCATTTAAAAGATATGTTAACGCACCAGAAGGACAACGATTTATTTGTTTAATAATTCGTTTTGTTTCTGTTCCATCTAAATTTATCCATGGAATAACTGACGTTCTAAAAACTTCAGATAATTCTTTAGCACATTTCTCTGCGTGAATGCAAACGCATGGTTTATAAGTTACAGTAATATCATTATTACTATACACATTTGGTATTGTTTCCATTAGTAGTTCATGTTTGGGGTTATGAATCTAACTTAAAATTAAATATTGAAAAATTAAATTAATATTAAATATCGACGAAATGTACAAAAAATCGGATTAAAAATAAATTTTTGTCAATATTTATGTTGAATGCACTAATGAAAATTCATAAGTATAAGATGTTAAGTGCTTGATATTAATTGAATTCGGAAGTTAAATGAAATTTTATGGAAGGATATTTTTGTTCGGTCATTTGTAATGAGAAGTAAGAATCGGCAAAAAAGACTAATTGATTTTGTTTGTCTTTTGCCAAAAAGCGCTGTTTTACACGTTTAAATTCTTTAAATTCTTCATTCTTTTCGTCTTCAGGTTCTACCCAACACGCCTTATGTACATTCAAATTTTCATAGGTACATTTTGCACCATATTCGTGCTCTAATCTGTATTGTATAACTTCATATTGTAAAGCACCAACAGTACCAATTACTTTTCTTCCGTTAAGCTCTAATGTGAATAATTGAGCTACACCTTCATCCATTAATTGATCAATACCTTTATACAATTGTTTTGATTTTAAAGGGTCTGCGTTATTAATATATCTAAAATGTTCTGGAGAAAAACTTGGAATCCCTCTATAATTAATAATTTCTCCTTCAGTAAGCGTATCACCAATTTTAAAATTTCCAGTATCGTGTAAGCCTACAATATCACCAGGAAATGAGATATCCACAATTTGTTTCTTTTCAGCAAAAAAAGCATTTGGACTAGAGAATTTTAATCGTTTATTATGTCTTACATGTAAATAGGGTGTGTTACGTTTAAATTCTCCTGACACGATTTTAATAAAGGCCAATCTATCACGATGATTGGGGTCCATGTTTGCATGTATCTTAAACACAAATCCAGTAAATTTTTCTTCTTCGGATTTTACTAAGCGTTCTTCGCTTTGTTTTGGTCTTGGTTTTGGAGCAATATTAATAAAGCAATCTAACAACTCCCGAACACCAAAATTATTTAATGCTGAACCAAAAAACACAGGTTGTAAATTACCTTTAAGGTAAGATTCTTTATTAAATTCTGGATATACACCCTGTACTAACTCTATTTCATCTCTAAGTGTTTGAGCTGCTGTATCACCAATAAGATTGTTTAATTTTTTTGATGCTAAATCTGAAATTTCTATAGTATCTTCAATATTTTTTCTACTATCTCCACTAAAGAGATTAATGTTGTTTTCCCAAATGTTATAAATGCCTTTAAAATCATAACCCATTCCAATGGGGAAACTAAGAGGTGTTACTTTTAAACCTAGTTTTTGTTCAATTTCATCCAATAAATCAAAGGCATCTTTACCTTCTCTATCCATTTTATTTATAAAAACTATAATAGGAATGTTTCTCATTCTGCAAACTTCAACTAGTTTTTCAGTTTGTTCCTCAACCCCTTTGGCAACATCAATAACTACAATTACACTATCAACAGCAGTAAGTGTTCTAAAGGTGTCTTCGGCAAAATCTTTGTGACCAGGCGTGTCCAGAATATTAATTTTTATACCATTATATTCAAATGCCAAAACTGAAGTGGCTACCGAAATACCACGTTGGCGCTCAATCTCCATAAAGTCACTAGTAGCTCCTTTTTTAATCTTGTTACTTTTTACAGCACCAGCTTCTTGAATGGCACCACCAAACAATAACAATTTTTCAGTAAGGGTAGTTTTTCCAGCATCAGGATGCGATACAATACCAAAGGTTCGTCGTCTGTTAATTTCTTGAATAAAACTCATAATTTTGTTGCAAATGGCTTGCAAAGATAGTATTATTAACTACAATAGAATTATTAATTATTGGTCTTTTTTATGCTGTGAAACATTAATAGTTAAAAGGGCAATAACTATGAGTATGATTATAGAGATGTCGTAAGTGACCACTGAAGAAAATAAATATAAACACTTAAAACCAGAATTCTATTTTATATTTTTACATTATGAATAAAGAACAGGTAATTCTTGTAAATGAGCAAGATGAACAAATAGGATTAATGTCAAAGATGGAAGCTCATGAAAAAGCTGTATTACATCGTGCCTTTTCGGTGTTTATTTTTAATGATAAAGAAGAGTTAATGCTACAACAACGCGCTTTAGATAAATACCACTCTTCAGGACTTTGGACGAATACGTGTTGTAGCCACCAGCGTAACGGAGAAACAAATATTGAAGCAGGAAAACGGCGTTTACAAGAAGAGATGGGATTTGTGACAGACTTAAAAGAATCTATTTCGTTTATTTATAAAGCACCTTTTGATAATGGGCTTACTGAACATGAATTTGACCATGTATTGTTAGGAACTTATAATGAAAAGCCTGAAATAAATTTAGATGAAGTCGCTTCATGGAAGTGGATGAAACTGGAAGATGTAAAAGTAGATATTGCATTACACCCTGAAGCATATACCGAATGGTTTAAAATAATATTTAGTACCTTTTACAAACATATAAATATTTCAAAAAATGAGAGTAACAGTTAGTAGAAGAGCTCATTTTAATGCAGCACATAGGTTATATCGTAAAGATTGGAGTGATGCCAAAAATCTTGAGATTTTTGGTAAATGTAGCAATCCTAATTACCATGGGCATAACTACGAGCTTGTAGTAAGTGTT
>CAZQBE010000093.1:0-1842 GCA_964591595.1 uncultured Flavobacteriaceae bacterium | reverse complement strand
TTACTGGAGAAATTGATATTGAAACGGGTTTTGTTATCGATTTAAAGACTTTAAAAAACATTATTAAAAAAGAAGTTGAAGACCCATTTGATCATAAAAATTTAAATGTTGAAGTTTTAGAATTTAAGAACTTAAATCCTACTACTGAAAATATTGCAGTGGTAATATATAACAAAATAAAACCCCAACTTAAGTCTGGTCTGGAATTGGAAGTAACACTTTATGAAACTGCACGAAACTTTGTAACCTATTCTGGAAATTAATTCATGATTAATACATTATATCCACTCAAATTTCAACCTATTTTAAAAGATAAAATTTGGGGTGGACAAAAGCTAAAAACCATTCTTAATAAGAACGGCGATTTGCCTAACATTGGCGAAAGCTGGGAGATTAGTGATGTAGAAAGCGATACATCAGTGGTTATAAATGGACAACTAAAAGGACTATCTTTAAAGCAGCTTTTAGAAACTTATGCAGCTGATTTAATAGGAGAGAATAATTACAAGGTTTTTGGTAATACCTTTCCACTACTAATTAAGTTTATAGATGCCAAAGAAGATTTATCTATTCAATTGCATCCAAATGATGAGTTGGCAAAAAAGCGCCATAATTCATTTGGAAAAACAGAAATGTGGTATGTGATGCAAGTAGATAAGGATGCTAACCTTATTGTTGGGTTTAATCAGAAAGTTACACCAGAGATTTATTTAGAACATCTTAAAAATAGAACACTTACTCATATTTTAAACTTTGATAAGGTTAAAGAAGGTGATACTTATTTTATCGAAGTTGGTCGTGTTCATGCTATTGGTGCAGGAGTAATGCTAGCCGAAATACAGCAAACTAGTGATGTTACCTATCGTGTTTATGATTGGGATAGAGTAGATGATAAAGGCAATGAAAGAGATTTGCATAATGATTTAGCAATAGATGCCATTGATTTTGAAATGAAAGATAATTTTAGAGTCAATTATTCAAAAATAAAAAATGAATCTAATGCAATGGTGAGCTGTCCATACTTTACAACAAATTATTTAGATATTATATCTGAAGTTGAAAAAGAAAATAATCATGACTCATTCATAATTTATATGTGCGTTGATGGCGAAGCTGAAATTGTTATTGACTCGTTTTCTGAAACTATAAAAAAAGGAGAAACACTGTTACTTCCCGCTAAGATTAAGACATATCAAATTACTTCAAAAAATGCTAAACTATTAGAAGTTTATGTGTAGTTTTGCAATCTAAATAAATAGATTCCCATATTCAAGGGAATGACAAACTAAATAATGCATAAATTATGGGAAACGTAAGAGACCTAAAAAAGGACATTAATTATGTTCTTGGAGATATTATTGGAGTGGTTTCCAATGCAGATGTAGATAATAGCAAAAGAGAAGCCATTATAGATGAAGTTATTGCTACTTTTGATGCTTTAATTGCAAAGGTAAATGATAGAAGTGTCGAAAATAAGAAGTCACACTTTGAGGCAATTAATAAAGAGCTCGAAGATAAAGGGCATGCATTAATTGAAAAAATTAATAAACTATAGTATAAAAAAACGCGCATTAAGCGCGTTTTTTTATGTTAATTTTGTGCTTCCTGTTTGCGTTTTTTAATATGTAAGTCTAACTCTTTTCCGTATTTTGAGTTAGCAATATCTTTTTCTAAGGAATTATAAATAGTATCTAAATATTTAATGTTAGCATTGTAAATTTCAGCAAGAGCAATATAAGGTGAAACTTCACTATCCTTATTGTTTAAAGCGAAGTTAATAGCATATAAATATTTCCGTTTTATGATACTTTCAGCTTTTTTATTTACAGCACTTATTTTTGA
>CAZQBE010000092.1:0-8348 GCA_964591595.1 uncultured Flavobacteriaceae bacterium | reverse complement strand
ACAACTTCTAAACGCTTATACATGTACAGAATGTGGGCGTTGTACTAGTGAATGTCCCGCTAATCTAACAGGTAAAAAATTATCGCCACGCAAAATCATGATGGATACTCGTGATCGTTTGGAAGAAGTTGGAAAGAATATAGATGATAATAAAGGCAAGTTTAAAGATGATGGTAAACAATTGCTAGATGATTATATTTCAAGAGAAGAACTTTGGGCATGTACATCTTGTAATGCCTGTGTAGAGGCTTGTCCTGTGAGTATAAATCCTTTGTCAATAATTTTAGAAATGCGTCGTTATTTAGTGATGGAACAATCAGCAGCACCTAACGAGTTGAATATAATGATGACAAATATTGAAAATAATGGAGCGCCTTGGCCTTATAATCAAATGGATAGGTTGAATTGGGAAAAGGGGTAGTAAGTATAAAGAATGAAGTATGTAAAGCCCACATATTATCTAGGAGCATTATTAATGTGTTGTTTTTGTATTAATTATAGTGCAGCACAGAAACGAAATTATACTGTAGATTCTTTGCAAATAAAGGTCTATACTGAAATTGAATATGTTAATAGTCAACCAAAAGACATTGCGGTTAAAAAAGTATTTTGCGACTATTGTACTGATAACCAAATAAAATATATAGGAGAAAAAGCAAAAGAGCTTGCTTTTTATAATCGGTATAATCCAAAAAAAAGAATAGTAAATGGTATGAGAAAGTTTGCAATTATAATAAGAGTTTCAAAAAAAGATTTTTTAGCAATTAGAGATGAATAAAGAAGAAGTAGAAAAGTTATTACATGACAAAGTAGAAGCAGGCGAGCATGTAAGTCCAGTATTGCCAAAAGGCGTAAAAAATTATTTAATAGATATCGATGGTACGGTAGGTGAAGATATCCCTAATGAAGAACCAGAGCGGATGTTAACCGCTAAGGTGTATCCGGATGCTTTAGAGATTTGTAATAAGTGGTATGAGCAAGGACACATGATTTGTTTTTTTACATCAAGAACAGAAGCACATCGCGAGTATACAGAAACTTGGTTAAAAAAGCACGGCTTTAAGTACCACAGTTTATTAATGGGTAAACCTAGAGGAGGCAATTACCATTGGATAGATAATCACCTAGTAAAAGCAACTCGTTTTAGAGGTAAATTCACCGATTTGGTAGATAAAGAGGTAACTATTGAAGTATTTGATGATGGTAAGCACGAATAAGATTAAACGGTTTTTATAAATGAGTAAAGTAATTAAAGTACCAACAATGGCTGAGTTTTTAGCTCAAGGCAAGCAACCTGAAGTATTATTTTGGGTGGGTTGTGCGGGAAGTTTTGACGATCGCGCTAAAAAAATAACAAAAGCCTTTGTAAAATTATTAAACAAAGCTAATGTTGAATTTGCAGTACTTGGGACTGAAGAAAGTTGTACTGGAGATCCTGCAAAACGTTCTGGAAATGAATTTTTATTTCAAATGCAAGCGGTAACTAATATAGAAGTGCTTAATGCTTACGAAATCAAAAAAATTGTAACAGCTTGTCCACATTGCTTTAATACACTTAAAAATGAATATCCTTCTCTAGGTGGAAATTATGAAGTCATGCATCACACGCAATTTTTAAAAAGTTTGCTTGATGATGGTAGGTTAACTGTTGAAGGCGGCAAGTTTAAAGGAAAGCGTATTACATTTCATGATCCATGTTATTTAGGTCGTGCAAATAACGTTTATGAAGCACCTAGAGAACTCATTCAGAAATTAGAAGCTGAGTTGGTAGAAATGAAAAACTGTAAGCGCAATGGATTGTGTTGTGGAGCAGGAGGAGCACAAATGTTTAAAGAACCTGAAAAAGGAGATAAAGACATTAATATAGAGCGAACTGAACAAGCTTTAGAAACAAAACCAGAAATTATAGCTGCTGGATGTCCATTTTGCAATACCATGATGACAGACGGTGTGAAAGTGAAAGAAAGAGAAAGCGATTTTGCAGTTATGGATATTGCTGAACTGATTGCAAATGCTCAAGATTTATAACGAATCTAACATTCAAGCGAGGTCATTGAGTTTAGTCGGAATGAAGCTAGGAATTCATAATGAAAAGGCATAGTTCATAAATCAAAAAAATGCTAGTAGATTTCAACATATTACCAGAAACTTCAAAAGTTTGGATTTACCAATCTAATCGTTCATTTTCCGAAAGTGAACTGGAAGAGATTACATCTAATCTAGATACATTTATTGAAAATTGGACTGCACACGGAAGTAATTTACAAGCAGGTTATGAAATTAAATATAAGCGTTTTATAGTATTAGCTTTAAACCAAAACTTGAATGCTGCTTCTGGTTGTTCAATTGATGCTTCAGTACATTTTATCCAACAATTAGAAAATGCTTATAATGTAGATTTAATGGATAAA
Organism: uncultured Flavobacteriaceae bacterium; assembly: GCA_964591595.1. GTDB lineage: Bacteria > Bacteroidota > Bacteroidia > Flavobacteriales > Flavobacteriaceae > JAADHG01. The sequence goes on along the minus strand of CAZQBE010000092.1, from coordinate 5,937 downwards.
ATGAACGTTTCCTATAAACAGGGTGAGTTTATAGCTTATAAATCCTTAATAGATTTCCGAAAAATGGCGAAACAAAAAGCAGTATCCAAAAATACCATTGTCTTTAATAATCTAGTTACAAATAAAGCTGAATACCTTGAAAATTGGGAAGTTCCCGCTAAAGATAGTTGGCATAATCGCTTTTTGAAGTAGTTTGCGTTGCACTTCTATGAGCAGCGAAGAATCTGTTTTGCTCCATGCCTATAAAAAATAGTTAATTTCTTAGTTTATAAAACTATCTTAAAGTCTATTTATCTTCTTTATAAATATGTTATTTTGGCTTAGATTTTCGCTATATACTCAAATTTAGTTTTTAATTAATCCCAAACCATGCGTATAACAATTTTACTAACCACTTTTTTTTGCCTTTTTAATATCAGTTTTGGCCAAAATTCAAGTAATCCTTTATTAACTTCAGATTATGAGGCTCAAGAAAAATGGGTAGATAGTGTATACCAATCCATGAATTTAAAAGAAAAAGTAGGGCAGTTATTTATGATTATGGTATTCTCTAATCAAGATATAAATGTACACAAGAACGTAATTAGAGAGATAAAGGAGAACAACATTGGTGGACTTATATACTCAAAAGGTGGTCCAATACGTCAAGCAAAACTTAATAACGAATATCAAACCATATCTAAACTTCCTTTGCTTATTGGTATGGATGCTGAATGGGGATTAGGAATGCGTCTAGACTCTACGTATTCATTTCCATGGAATATGACCTTAGGTGCTATAAAAGACAATACCTTAATCGAAAAGGTAGGTAAACAAATTGGTGAACACTGTAAGCGTCTAGGTGTTCATTTTAATTTTGCACCAGTTGTAGATATTAACACTAATCCGAAAAACCCAATTATTGGCAACCGCTCTTTTGGAGAAGATAGAGATAATGTAACCGCTAAAGGATTGGCATTTATGAAAGGTATTCAAAGTGTTGGTGTTTTAGCAACTGCTAAGCATTTTCCTGGTCATGGTGATACAGACCAAGATTCACACAAAACGTTGCCGACTATAAGCTTTGATGAAAAACGTATTGATTCTATTGAGCTTTATCCATATAAAGCATTATTTAAGGAAGGACTTTCAAGTGTAATGGTCGCTCATTTAAATATACCAAGTTTAGAATCTCGTTCTGGTTATCCTTCAACATTATCGATAAATATTGTTACAAATATCTTAAAAGAGCGTTTAGGTTTCAAAGGATTGATCTTCACAGATGCATTGAATATGAAAGGCGCTTCAAATTTCAGTGATTCAGGTGATGTTGATTTAGCTGCTTTTAAAGCTGGAAATGACATGCTTTTAATTTCAGAAAACGTTTCAGCAGGCATTAAAAAAATTATAGAAGCCTTTGATGCAGGAGAAATTACAGAAGAACGATTATCACATTCAGTTAAAAAAATATTACAAGTAAAATATAAGGTTGGTTTAAATCATTATAAACCAATAGGATTTCAAAATTTGGTAAAAGATTTAAATAGATTAAAAGATGATGTTCTTTATGAAGAACTTCTAGAAAATGCACTAACTGTAGTTAAGAACAATTCAAAATTGTTACCATTAACTCATTTAGAAACAAAGTCTATTGCTTATGTAAAATTTGGAGATGATAATGGTTCGATATTTTTAAATGAGCTAAAAAAATACACTAAAGTTCACGAGATTAAGGCTGATAATTTAGATGAACTTATTGGTAAACTAAATAATTATAATACGGTTATTATTGGTTACCATAAGTCAAATGCCAATCCTTGGAAGTCTTATAAATTTACCGATAAAGAGCTTGTCTGGTTATATGAAGTTGCGAGAACTAATGATATAATTTTGAACATTTTTGCCAAACCTTATGCACTTGTCGATTTAAAATCTACAGTGAATTTTGAAAGTATAATGGTGTCCTATCAAAACAGTAAGATAGCTCAAGAAAAAGCAGCGCAGCTTATTTTTGGAGGGATTTCAGCAAAAGGCATTTTGCCAGTAACAGCAGGAGCCGATTTTAAAGTCGGTACAGGTATTCAATTCCCATCCCTTAGCCGGTTAAGTTACGGATTGCCTGAGCGTGTTGGTATGAATTCACAGCGATTAGCAAGAATTGATTCTGTGGCACAATATGCTGTAGACTCTCTAATGACTCCAGGAATACAATTATTGGTGGCACGAAAAGGTAAGGTAATTTACAGTAAAAATTTTGGAAAACACACGTATAAAGGAAAGCAAAAAGTACACTTTACAGATATGTATGATATTGCGTCTTTAACTAAAATTGTGGCTACTTTGCCTTTATTAATGGAGTTGGAAGAACAAGGGATAGTGTCGTTAGATAGCAAGCTGTCACAGTTATTACTAGAGTACAAGGATTCCAATAAAAAAGATGTAACTATAAAGCGAATGTTATCACATTACGCTAAATTAAGGCCTTGGATTCCGTTTTATATGCATACATTAGATTCTATTACAAAAAAACCAGATGCTAAATATTATAGAAGAAAACGAAGCACTTCATTTAACATTGAAGTCACAAATAATTTGTTTTTAAGATCTGATTACCAAGATTCTATTCAAAAAATTATTAAGGAAAGTGAAATGCTAAATAGGCTTCGGTATCGCTATAGTGATTTGCCTTATTATATTTTAAAGAAATTTATTGAAGCCCATTACGACCAACCACTCGATAAATTGGTACAACAACATTTTTACAAATCTTTGGGAGCAAATTATACAACATATAAACCAAGAGAAAGGTTTAGTAATACACAGTTAATACCAACAGAAATTGATGATTATTTTAGATATCAAGAAATTCACGGTTATGTACATGATATGGGAGCTGCGATGCAAAATGGAGTTGGAGGTCATGCAGGTGTTTTTAGTAATGCCAATGATATAGCTAAAATTATGCAATTATATTTGCAAAAAGGGTATTATGGAGGCCGTCGTTATTTTAAAACGCAAACTATAGATAAATTTAACACCTGTTACTTTTGTGATAAAGATAATAGACGTGGTATAGGTTTTGATAAACCACAACTAGGAGATGAAGGCCCTACTTGTGGTTGTATATCCATGACAAGTTTTGGGCATTCTGGGTTTACAGGAACATATGCTTGGGCTGATCCTGAGGAAGAAATTGTGTATGTGTTTTTGGCAAATAGAACGTACCCAAGCTCACAAGTAGAAAACAAATTGTTAAGAAAAAATATTAGAACAGATATACAACGCTTGATTTACGAAGCAATAGATAATTAAAAAAATGAAAATAGGAATTGTATGTTACCCTACATTTGGAGGTAGTGGAGTTGTGGCAACCGAACTTGGTTTAGAGTTGTCCAAACGTGGTCATGAAATACATTTTATAACCTACAATCAACCCGTTAGGCTTGAACTGTTAAGCAATAATGTACATTACCATGAAGTAAATGTACCTGAATACCCACTGTTTCATTACCAACCATATGAATTGGCATTATCAAGTAAGTTGGTAGATATGGTAAAGCTTCATAAAATTGAAGTTTTGCATGTACATTATGCAATTCCTCATGCATATGCCGCTTATATGGCTAAAAAGATGTTGCACGAAGAAGGCATCTATTTACCAATTGTAACCACACTTCATGGTACAGATATTACACTTGTTGGGAGTCATCCTTTTTATAAATCGGCAGTAACATTTAGTATTAATAAGTCAGATGCTGTAACTTCTGTTTCACAAAGTTTAAAAGAAGATACTATGCGTTTATTTGAAATTACAAATACTATTCAAGTGGTACCAAATTTTATAGATTTTGAACATCATAAAGGACCTTTTACTGAATGTCAACGTGATATGATGGCTGATAAAAGCGAAAAAATAATTACACATATTAGTAATTTTAGACCTGTAAAACGTATTGAAGATATAATTAATATATTTTACAATATTCAAAAAGAAATACCCGCAAAGTTAATGATGGTAGGCGATGGCCCAGAGAAAGAACCAGCCGAATTACTATGCAAAAAGTTAGGTATTGAAGATAAGGTTGTTTTTTTTGGTAAAAGTCATGAAATTGACCAAATTTTATGTTTTAGCGATTTATTTCTATTACCTTCTGAAACTGAAAGTTTTGGTTTAGCAGCTTTGGAAGCGATGGCATGTGGTGTACCAGTAATTTCTAGTAATACGGGAGGAATTCCTGAGGTAAATAAACAAGGAATTTCTGGACTATTGAGTAATGTTGGAGATGTTGATGAAATGTCAACAAATGCCCTAAAGATTTTAAAAGATAAAAACTTACTTAAAACTTATAAAACAAACGCTAAAGCTGAATCTCTAAAGTTTGATATTCGTAAAATTGTACCTCTTTATGAAGACATATATAAAAGTGTACTCACAAAAGTTTCAACGCTATGATACGCATATTTGTTAGTTGTATGTTTCTTTTTTCATCTTGTGGTGCAGGAAACAACAAGGCAGCAGAACAGTTAATACAAGAAACTATCCCTTTTCAAATACTTTTACAAAATACTTATGGAGGATACACAGATTCTAAATTTCTAGTTATAGAAGACAATAAATCTTTAACTGAAGTTTTTAATTTATTAAATAAAAGTAGATATCCTAAGTTAAAAATCCCAGTAATTAACTTTGAAAAAGAAATGGTTATTGCATTATTTCTTGGAGAAAAAAATTCTGGAGGATATGCAATTACTGTTGAACAAGTTCTTAACAAAAACAACAAAGTAAGTGTCTTTTATAAAGTGAACTCACCAAAATTGGGTGATATGGTAACTAGTGTAATGACACAACCTTATAGCATTATTAAAATGCCAAAAACAAAAAATGTAATTGTTTTTAAAAGCTTAGAATAAAACAGTTATCATTAATTTTCTTCAGCGTTCCTTAAAGCTTCTCGAGGCAATTTCTCATCGCGTTGAGCAGTATTATAAACAAACGATGCTACAATTACAGCCATTTGTTTGAGGTCATCTATTACCAAACGCTCATAATTATCCATATTGGTATGATGGGTTCGTGATCTATATTCAATGGGATCTTGAATAAATTGAAACCCTGGAATGCCAATAGCATCAAAACCTAGGTGGTCTGTTCCTCCCGTATCTCTAATAGTAATAGTTGTATTATCTATAATGTCATCAAAAGGGGAGAACCATTGTTTGAAAATAGGTTTTACAGCGTCGTTACCTTGTAAATAAATACCACGTATTCTTCCAGTACCGTTATCAATATTGTAATAGGCTGAAATTTTTCCTTGTTCTGGTTTGAGTTCCATGGTTTCAGAATCTCCAAAATGGTTTTTTACATAATTACGTGAGCCAAATATACCTTGTTCTTCGCCTCCCCATAAGGCGATTCGGATGGTTCTTCGAGGTTTCAAGCCTGTGGCTTGTAGAATTCTTACCGCTTCCATCACCACAATACATCCTGCACCATTGTCGGTTGCACCAGTAGCACCATGCCAAGAATCTAAATGACCGCCAAGCATTACAATTTCCGATTTCAAATTTTTGTCTGTTCCCGGAATTTCTGCAATAACATTGTAACCTTGTAGGTTTTCGGTGTTGAACGTAGTCTTCACTTCAGCTTCAATTTCAACGTCTACACCATTTTCAATCAAGCGATACATTAAATTTACATATTCGGGAACCACTTCAAGTTCACTTATACCAACAGGAGTGTCTTTTAAAAAGCCTCTTGGACTACTGGTAAATAGGGTTCCATGTTTGCCATTGGTCCCTTTTAAAATTAGCGAAACACCTTCTTCTGCAAGAAAAGTATTTAATTTAGTGTTAAGGGCTCTCCGTGCTCTGTATTTAGCAATTTGTTCAGGAGTATAGCGTCTCTGATTAGAACTAGGGGCTTCCATTTTTTTTAATTCTTCCTCAGTAAATCGGATA
>CAZQBE010000091.1:0-8455 GCA_964591595.1 uncultured Flavobacteriaceae bacterium | reverse complement strand
AACCCTCTTTTTTTTGATCCTCTTCTTCACCCTCATATTCAAAAGTAGTTTCATAACCACCTTTTCTTTCCATCCACCAATCATCTTCTCGATCAGAGTATCCAAACTCCATACAAAATTCATCGAATTTATTCTGAAAATTAAATACTTCTGAAATCTATGAAGCTGTTCAAAAATTAAATTTCCTGGGAACAGTTTTATATGTCGCTGCACATCCAGACGACGAAAATACACGACTCATATCATACATGTCCAATCATTTAAAGGCCAGAACAGGGTATTTAGCCCTTACCAGAGGTGACGGCGGACAAAACCTCATCGGCTCAGAAATTAGAGAGCTTTTGGGAGTTATACGCACAGAAGAATTATTGGCTGCACGACGTATTGATGGTGGTGAACAAATGTTCACAAGAGCCAATGATTTTGGGTATTCTAAACATCCTGATGAAACTTTAGCAATTTGGAACAAAGATCAAGTATTAAGTGATGTGGTCTGGGCAATTAGAAAATTTAAGCCAGATGTAATAATCAACCGATTTAACCATACCTCAGCCGGAAAAACACACGGACATCATACCAGTTCTGCATTGTTAAGTATGGAAGCTTTTGATCTTGCCAATAATGAATCTGCATATCCTGAACAATTAAAATTAACTGACTTATGGCAACCAAAAACCTTATATTTTAATACACATTGGTGGTTTTATGGTAGCCCAGAAAAATTTAAAGAAGTTGATAAAAGTAATATGGTGAGTTTTGATTTTGGCGCATATTATCCGCAAAAAGGACTATCTAACAACGAATTAGCATCTATAGCAAGTAGCCAACATTTATCGCAAGGATTTGGAAGACAAAATATTAGAGGGACAGAAAAAGAATATATCGAGTATTTAAAAGGCGATTTCCCAAAGGATAAAGCTAATATTTTCTCAGGCATTGACACTTCTTGGAATCGTGTTAAAGGTGGTCAAGCTATTGGAGATATTTTATACAATGTTGAAAAGAATTTTAATTTTAAAGATCCATCTGTACATATTCCTGAACTTATTGAAGCCTACAAATTAATTCAAAGACTCGAAAATGAGCATTGGAAATCTATTAAAACCAAAGAAATAATATCTATTATTGAAGCTTGTGCAGGTTTATATTTAGAAGGGACTGCAAATACACCAACCTTATCGCCAAATAGTGACTTAAAAGTAACTATTGAAGTTCTCAAAAGAAGTAAAGCAAAAATTGAATTGAAAAGCGTGCGGCTTTTGCCATTAAATGAAACTGTAAATGTGTCTACTAATTTAGATAATAACAAAAAATACAATTATAAAATTAATGGTACTATTCCTTCAGATACCAAATACACAAATCCGTATTGGTTAAACAAAAAGGGAACATTGGGTATGTATAATGTTGAGAATCAAAATTTAATTGGTCTTCCTGAAACACCACGTTCAATAACTATCGCTTTTAATCTTAACATTAACAGCACACCAATTACAGTCACAAAAGATGTGGTATATCGCTATTCTAAACCAGATAAAGGCGAATTGTATAGACCATTTGAAATTATTCCTGAAGCCTCTGCACGTATTAGCGATAAAGTTTTCATTTTTGAAAATGATAAACAAAAAGAAATATCTGTTACGGTTAAAGCGGGTCGTGATAATTTAGAAGGCTTTGTGAGTATGGATTACCCAAAAGATTGGAATGTGTATCCTGAACAACAAAAAATTGCTATTACAACTAAAGGCGAAGAACAAACTTTGGTATTTACTGTAATTCCTCCTAAGTTTCAAAGTGAGGGGTTCTTAAAACCGAAAGTTAATATTAACGGAAAAATATATTCTAAAGAACTCATAGAAATAAATTACAGTCATATTCCTTTTCAAACCGTTTTATTGCCCAGCGAAAGTAAAATTGTAAGATTAAATATTCAAAAAAGAGGTGAAAACATTGGATATATTGAAGGTGCCGGAGATGTTGTTCCTGAAAGTTTAGAACAAATTGGTTATACTGTTGTAAAATTAAATTCTAAAGACATTACACCTGAAAATTTATCAAGATTTGATGCTATTGTTGTTGGTATAAGAGCTTATAATATTCTTGACGGTTTAAAATTTAAGCAACAACTACTCTTTGATTTTATAGAACAAGGTGGTAACATGATTGTACAATACAACACAAGCAGACGAACAAAAGTAGATCACATTGCTCCTTATGATTTAAAGTTGTCAAGAGATAGAGTTACAAACGAAAATGCTGAAGTGCGGTTACTAAATCCAAATCATGCGTTACTGAACTATCCTAATAAAATTACAAAAACTGATTTTGAAGGTTGGACACAAGAACGCGGATTATATTTTCCAAGCGAATGGGCTTCAAACTTCACTCCAATCTTGTCAATGAACGATAAAGGTGAAACACCAAAAGATGGTAGTTTGCTTGTCGCAAAATATGGCAAAGGATACTATATATATACAGGACTTAGCTTTTTTAGAGAATTTCCTGCCGGAGTTTCCGGAGCATATCGATTATTTGCAAACATGCTCTCTATTGGAAAAGACAACATTAATATTGACCATAAATTAAATGACTAAAATGGTAAAAAAAACAACTCAAAAATATAAATGGGAACCCATTTACACCATTGTGTTAGTAGCAAATGCTATTTACTTTATTTTATTCTATTTACTAATGAATACATTTTCTTAATATGCAAACATTAGACTGGGTTGTTTTAGGTTTAACCTTACTTTTTATAGTTGCTTATGGTACTTGGAAAACACGAGGTAGCAAAAATGTACAAGATTATATTCGTGGTGGTAATCAAGCCCAATGGTGGACTATCGGCTTATCGGTTATGGCAACCCAAGCTAGTGCGATAACCTTTTTATCAACGCCAGGACAGGCCTTTCATAGCGGAATGGGGTTTGTACAATTTTATTTTGGTCTTCCTATTGCAATGGTCATTATCTGCATGGTTTTTATTCCACTATATCATCGCTTAAAGGTATATACCGCTTATGAATTTTTAGAAGGTCGTTTCGATTTAAAAACTCGTAGCCTCACTGCTATTTTGTTTTTAATCCAACGCGGTTTAGCTGCTGGAATTACCATTTTTGCACCTGCAATAATCTTATCTGTAGTTTTAGGTTGGGATTTAATTTTGCTTAATATTATTATTGGTGTACTGGTTATTATTTATACGGTATCTGGTGGTACAAAAGCTGTAAGTGTGACTCAAAAATATCAAATGGCTGTTATTTTTACAGGTATGTTTATCGCATTTTATATCATTGTTAATGCCTTACCCGAAGGCATTACATTTACTAAAGCGCTCGACATTGCTGGGGCTAGTGGTAAAATGGATGTTTTAGATTTTTCATTTAGCTTAGACAACCGCTATACCTTTTGGAGTGGTATTATTGGCGGCACCTTTTTAATGCTCTCTTACTTTGGCACAGACCAAAGCCAAGTGCAGCGGTATCTTTCAGGAAAATCAATACGAGAAATGCGTCTAGGATTAATCTTTAACGGTATTGTAAAAGTACCTATGCAATTCTTTATTTTATTGGTAGGTGTTATGGTCTTTGTATTTTATCAGTTTAATGCATCTCCAATTAATTTTAATCCTGAAGCTACAAAGGCTGTTGAAAATTCTTCATATGCAAACACATACCATAATTTGCAAATTGAACAAAATAAAATATTTGAGGAAAAACAAATACTCATCAATAAATTTATAGATTCAAAAGATGAAACCGTTACACAATCCATTGCTCTAGCTAATGAAGCCGATATAAAAAACAGAAAAGAAGCACAAGAGATTATAGAAAAGGTAGCAGTAGAAACAAATACCAAAATTGAATCCAACGATAAAGATTATGTGTTTATTCATTTTATTTTAAACAACTTGCCTAGAGGTTTAATAGGTTTGCTGCTTGCCGTTATTTTAAGTGCAGCAATGTCCAGTACAGCAAGCGAACTTAATGCGTTGGCATCAACTACTACTATTGATTTGTACAAGCGAAACTTTAATAGCACAAAAGAAGAAAAGCATTATGTAAATGCAACCAAATGGTTTACATTGGGTTGGGGAATCCTTGCTATTGGTATTGCCTGTATTGCAAATTTAGCCGAGAATTTAATTCAGCTAGTTAATATTATAGGTTCCATTTTTTATGGTAATGTTTTGGGGATTTTCCTAATCGCATTTTTCTTTAAATACATAAAAGCCAATGCTGTATTTGTAGGAGCGTTAATTACTCAAATAATTATTATTGGTTTATTCTTTTTAGACGAATACAAGCATATTAATTTACCCTATTTATGGCTTAATTTTGTAGGCTGTCTCATTGTAATTCTAGTTGCATATTTTATACAAAGCCTTAGCAATAATAATCCGCATAAAGACGATATCTCTAGTATAGGAACTTAGATAAATAATTATATAAAAAGAGCCAACTATTTAACTTCGCTGGCTCTTAAAATTATTGTAATTCTAATTTTTACTGCATCCACTCTGCAAGAGATTCTTTATTCATTTTTACATAGTCTGCATTTCCTGCTTCTTCAGCGGTAGCTAAAGATTTTTTAGCCAACTCAATAGCGCCTTTTTTATCTCCAACTTTTGCATAAATTAAAGATTGCTGTCTTAATTGCCAAAAGCGAGGTGTTTCAGTCATAATCATTGCTTTATCAATCCATTCTTTAGCTTTATTAATATCTTTTCCTTCAGCAAAATAATAAGATGCTGCACCATAATAATCACCAAAACCTGGTCCTCCTAATGCTTTATCAATTGAAGCCATTACAGTGTTATCTGTTGGTACTTCAAATTTCACACCAACATATGTGTTTTCCCAAAACATTCCAACAACAGCAGAATTACTTGTAACATCATCAAAAGACATTGAAAACGATTGTATGTCCATTGGCAAAGCCATTACATCTGCCATTACAGAAGCAGCAACTTTTTCCATATCTAATTCTTTTGGAGCTGGTCCACTAGTTTTTGTATAAAAAACAACCTGCCACTTATCGGCCTGTGGAATTGTAAAAATAGCATAAGAACCTGCTTTGAGTGTTTTATCTCCAACCATCACGTCATCACTAAATGTTATTTTTGTATTGGCATTTGCTCCTGTTCTCCAAACTTTTCCAAACGGGACTAAATTCCCAAAAATAGTACGACCTCTCATTGAAGGACGAGAATATTCAAGCGTAACATCTGTTAAGCCAACTTTTTGCTCTATTTTAGAAAAAGGACTGGGCGCTGGTGTTTTTATCTGAGCATTCACAGCGTAAGATAATGTAAATGCGATCGCAATTAATACTAGTTTTTTCATCTTTGATTAGGTTTAAGTGTTTATATATATTAGAGTTCTAGAATACAAATTACTAAAGCCTGCAAATGTTAATAATTCCTTAAAATAAAAAGCTTATACTGCATTCATAATATTAATAGTAACTGCAAGCCAATATTAAATTAACTTTTTGTTAATCTTTTAGCAAAGATTATTAGCTAACTTTATAGACAAATCAAAAAACATAAAAATATGAATACTAAAGAAGTAGCCAACAAATGGTACACCATGTGCAATCAAGGTCAAAACCTAGAATGCGTTGAAGAATTATATGCTGATAATGTTGTAAGCCAAGAGATGCCAGGTTATCCAGAAGAAGTAGTTTCTGGCAAGCAAAATGTTTGGGATAAAAGCAAGCAATGGCTAGATAATGTTGAAGAATTTCATGGAGGAGCCATTTCTGAACCTGTTGCTGCAGGAAATCATTTTACATGTAAAATGGATTTTGATGTTACTTTTAAAGATCGCGGAAGACAACAAATGGAAGAAGTCTGTGTCTTTGAAGTTGAAAATGGAAAAATTGTTCATGAACAATTTTTCTATGCCATGTAATCACTATTCCTTTAAAAATCTTCACTCCTTTTGAAATTCATCAAAAGGAGTTTTTTTTTATTCTATAATTAAAATTTAAATAAAAACAGAATCAGCTAAAATTGTTATATTTATGAGAATAAAAAAACTAATCACAATGAGAATAAAAGTCTTACTAGTACTTACGCTTTGTTTAGTAATAAGTACATCTTCTGCTCAAAAGAAAATGAGTAAAACTAAAAAAGCAATTATTGCTTCTGTAGAAAAACACAAAGCCAATCTTATAAAAATTAGTGATGACATTTGGGCACTTGCTGAAACTGCTTTTGAAGAAAACCAATCTTCAAAAATATTATCAGACTATGCCGAACAACAAGGATTTACCGTAGAGCTTGGGGTTGCAGGTATGCCAACCGCTTTTGTAGCCACGTATGGTTCAGGAAAACCAGTTATAAGTGTTTTAGGTGAATTTGATGCATTACCCGGATTATCACAAAATACCGAACCCACTAAATCTCCTATTGTAGATGGAGAACCTGGTCATGGTTGCGGACATAATTTATTTGGTGCAGGAAGTTTAGGTGCTGCTGTAGCTATAAAAGAACTCATTGAAAAAGGCACACTAAAAGGCACCATTAAGTTTTTTGGAACACCAAGCGAAGAAAAATATTTTGGAAAGATATGGATGGTTAATGCTGGCCTTTGGGATGATGTAGATGTAAATATTAGCTGGCATCCATCAGCTGAGATTAAAGCTGATGTACAAAGTTCTTTAGCGCTTGTTGACTTTAAAGTAGAGTTTTACGGACAAGCTGCTCACGCCTCTGGAGACCCATGGAATGGACGTAGTGCTTCTGATGCATTAGAACTTTATACTACAGGGATAAATTATTACAGAGAGCATGTAAAACCAACCGTTAGAATGCATTACCACATACAAGATGCTGGTAAAGTAGTGAATGTAGTTCCCGATTATGCAAGACTTTGGATGCGTGTTCGCGATACCAAACGTTCTGGTATGATGCCTGTATATAAACGTGTTATGGAAATGGCTGAAGGTGCTGCAATTATGGCTAATGTAGATTATAAAGTGTCGCTTATCTCAGGTATTTATGAAGTATTGGTGAATCGAGAAGGCGGAAAAATTATGCAATCTAATCTAGAATTACTTGGTCCTATTACATATACTGATGAAGAGATAGCCTTTGGAAAAGGCATACAAGAAGCCACAGGTAAAAAGCAAGTAGGTATGGATAGTAAAATAAAACCTCTTGAAGACACCAAAGAACACCCAGGAGGTGGCTCTACCGATGTTGGTGATGTGAGTTGGAATGTTGCCAATATTAATTTGGGTGTGACTACAGCTCCAAAAGATACACCTTGGCATTCTTGGGCTGTGGTAGCTTGTGGCGGTATGAGTATTGGGCACAAAGGCATGACCTACGCTTCTAAAGCTATGGCAATGACCATGGCTGACTTGTTTGAAAACCCAGATTTGGTAGCCAAAGTAAAAGCCGAATATAAGGAGCGTAAAGGTGACGAGGTTTATAAAGCTATAATCTCTGAAGGACCACCACCAATTAATAATAAAGGGAATTAAATAATACTTTAAAACATGATAGAGTTCATATTTATAATCAAAAAAAATACTGAGTTAATAGCGATAAATTTGTAATAATTGTTCTTTTTAATCATGTTCTCTATTAATCATTAAAAAAGTAAAAATGGATTCAAAGAAAAAACCGCAAGAATAGCTGGAGTATTATATTTACTTATAGCAATAACGGGGGGCTTTGGTATTATGTACGTTCCATATAATATTATTGTAGTAGGTGACGCTACCGCAACTGTTAACAATTTAATAAATTACGAATTTGTTTTTCGCTTAAGTATTTTAAGCAATCTAATCAGTCAAGCACTTACTATCTTTTTGGTATTGATATTAAGTCGATTATTTAAAGAAGTGAATCAAAAATACATAAAGTATATGGTTATAATGGTTTTGGTTGCGGTTCCAATATCTTTTCTTAATGTACTTAATTTAATTGCAGCTCAAACTTTTGTTGGTGGAGCTGATTATCTATCTGTTTTTGATGTTAAACAACTAGAATCAATAGCTATGGTATTTCTAAATCTATATGAACAAGGGGTTTCAATTATTGGAATCTTTTGGGGTCTTTGGCTATTTCCTTTTGGTATGCTAATTATCAACTCTAAATTCATTCCAAAAATCATTGGTGTTTTTTTAATAATTGGCTGTTTTGCATATTTAGTAGACAGTTTTACTTCACTACTTTTTCCAGAATATAAAACAACCATTTCTCCTTTTATGATGGTGCCTTTAGCTATTGGAGAGTTTTCAACAATCTTGTGGTTATTGATAAAAGGCACAAAGAACTTCTCTAAAAACAAATCTATTTAGATAACCATTAAGGTCTCACTTTCCTTCCTGTAAAATAGGATATTAAAAGTAATAGCATTGAAATACTTGGAAATGGGTCAAACTCACTTACCATATAATGCGCAAAAAAAGCCAATATAAAATTGAAGAAAAATCCAGC
>CAZQBE010000090.1:0-8531 GCA_964591595.1 uncultured Flavobacteriaceae bacterium | reverse complement strand
ATTAGTAAACGCATCTAAAGCTGCTAATCAAGCTAAATTAAAAGCAACGGCTAACTTTAGTGGTCTAAGTGGTGCTGATTCAGCTATAAATAAATACCTTGATCATAAAATAGACATGAAGCATGATGAAGACAAAAGAAAAGCAGATGAAGAATATCAAGAATATTTAAAACAAAAAGAAGAAAAAGAAAATGAAAAAATAGTTGAAAATGCCGTAGAAAATTCAGCTGAAAGTTTAAATGATGAAAACACAATTGTTTCTTCTTTACAAATGAAAACTCCTTTTACTTATAATCAAGGATTAGTAAATGCTGCTTCAAAACTTTATAAAAACCGAAGATATGCTAACAATGCTTTAGGTAATGCTTTAGCCAAATCAGGTACAGCAATAGATGGTTCTATTCAAGATATGATGGATGATTTTGATTTAGAAGCAAAACTAAAAAAGGAAGAAGAAAGATTAAAAGAAGAAAAGTCACAAGCAGAAAAAGATAGACAGCTAAAAATTATTGACGATAGAATATTAGAATCTAATCAAAACAACTTGTCACAGCATGGTTCTAAAATGTACAACGAAGTACAAGATCAGTTATATGGTTTAAGAGATGAATATTTAAGAGTATTAGACGAAGATCCTAAAAATACAAGAGCCTTAAACGATATAAGAACAGAATTAACAAAACTAGATGGTCAATTAACCGCTTTTTCTACAGGTGCTATTGCTTATGATAGCGCTGTTCAAAAAGATAATTTTTCAGCTGGTATGGATAAAGATACTAAAAGTTTATTAGACGCATATTATACACATGGAGATAAAGTAGAAATTGAAGGTAAGGATTGGACATTTGAAAAACAATACATTGATGGAGAATATAAGATGATTATTCAAGATCCATCATCAGCAAATATAGTTTCAGAACTTGAAAGCAAAATAAAATCTTTAGAAGAGCAAAAAGGAATGTTTAGCGAAGACGAATATAACAATGTAATGGCTTCACATAAAGAAGAATTATATAAATATAAAAGAACATTAAGTCCTAAAGAGCAATTTACTGCTAGTTCATTAGTACAAAAAGTAGATGGCTCTCCTTTAAACAACTTTTATAGTTTAATGGAGAAAACATCAAACGCTGGAAGAGTGGTTACAAAAGATGAAATAACAGGGACAATAAGAAGTCTAGTTAAAGATAAAGCATCTTTAATTTCTTACGCTAACGATCCTATACCAGGGCAGGGTAAAAGTATGAGAGAACATTTTACAGAAATGTTTCCAGAAGGTATACCTATAGAAAAAGAAGATGGAGTTGTTGATTATGTAACTATTGATCAAATATTTAACGCTCAAAGCCCTTATTTTAGAGAAAATCAAGGACAAAAAGTACTAGAAGAATTAGTTGTTGATTATTATACTAGAATAGGTATTAATAAATTTAATAAGCAAAAAGTTGGAGATGCTAATATAATATCAGTAGAGAACGACTATGGATCAACAACGTTTGGCTTAAGTAGAGAAGAAGGTGATAAGTTTAGAAGTTGGATACATGAAAACTATCCAGCTTATGCTGAAGAAATAGATTTAGACAAAAGTTATAAATCTTTTACAAACAAATATATAGCTACAGCTTGGGAAAAATATGGAGAAGAATATCAAAAAACTATGGCTGGACAAAGATATGATGATATAGTAACAAAGTATAACTTAGAAGATTAATAAATATAATTTAATATGACACAGGCACAATTAAAAAGTATAGTACGTAAGATGGTAGACGCTGGAGAGCCAGACAGTACTATAGGTGAATTTATAGAAGAATACAAAAAAAGAAATACCGAGGGAAAGAAAAAGGGCTCCACAAAACGTGCGAGTGTGGGGCCAAGCCTAGCACTAAAAAATATGGCTTATCCATCGGTAAATGGTTTTTTGGACTCACCAATTAAACACCGCGATACTGGTACTGCCCATGATAGCTTAAACACAAGAGATCATATGGACGCTCATTCTAAAGGTGGTGAATATCATACAGATAAAGTTCAGTTTCCAGAAATAGCAGCAGCTATAAATGAATCAAACGACTATAAATTAGGAAGTTTAAGTAAATTGGCTGAGCAAGGTATAAAAACGATTGATAATCGTAGAAAAAATGAAGAGATTTATCGACAAAAAAACTCAAATCAAAAACTTAGTAAAGATTTAGAAAATGCTAAGAAAATAGGAGAAATAGAAACTCACGATGGAATAGTATCTGAATTTGATGCGTTAATGAGTAGTACAATTAAAGATCAGAAAAAACTTCATGGAAATGTATCTGATGAATTAATGAGGTATATTGATGATGTATACGCTGATAATCCCGCTAAACGTAAAGAGTTTGAAAGAATGTTTGAAACTAGAAGATACAGTAAAATAATTAACAAGCTTCAAACATACGAATTTAGTTTAGAAAGCGCAAGTAGATTAAAAGATAGAGCTTTTGATCCTGATTACAAGAAAATGATAAAAAATTTAGAGGAGCTTGAAAAAAACAATAACTCTCTTTATCCTTATTTAAAAAGAAAATCACTTAAAGAAAAAGAAAAAAATAAGTTAGAAAAACAAAAAGACATTGAACTCACAAAACCTAAAGATGATTACACGCTTGATATAGATAACTATACTTTTTGGAAAGATGTAGTACAAAGTAATATGAATGACTTTTCATATTTAGATGATTATAACGCGAGTTTGAAAAGAAAGTATCAGGAAGATTATGACAAAGGAATTAATGACTATGGAGATTTTAGAACGAAACAAAATAAAGAGTTAATTACTGAAGGACACAAAGCTTTTAATAGATTTTTAGGAAAAGATCACCCAAAAAATATAACAAGAAAAAAACACAACGGTACATATAAATGGTTTAATATAAAAACTGGCACTTACTATAATGCAGATAGTAAATTAGCAAAACATTTAGATAAGTATGGACTACCAACCGAACAGCAAATGATACAATACGGTAGTTTAGAGGGTGGTGAAGAGTATCGAAGTAAACAAAAACCAAAACACGTGCAAGATCTTTTAAGTGGGCAAAATGAGTTATTTAATCTTCGAAGTACATATGTAGAAGTGGCTAAGAAGAAAAGCGCTTCAAGACAAAAAGATGAAATATTTGGAGACGTTAAAAATGTTTCTGTTACAGCTGATAATAAAACAATTATTGATTCTCAATTTTACGATGAAGGCTTAGATCAAGTAGTACCGGTTTCTAGCGCAATAGCTAATCAAGCTTATGAAGGTGGTGATGGTACTTTTTTGGTAGATGGAATAGAATATAAAAGAACAGATTTACGTGATACATTTACAACCATTTCTGGAAAAGAAAAAATTGCCAAAATTAAAACTATCTTGCAAACAAAAAGTTCAAATGGAGAATGGGTGGCAATTAATCCAAGTGAGCATCTAAATATACAGTTAAGCATGTTACCTAGATATACTATTGAAGGTAAAGACGGTGTAGAGTATGAGTTTACCGCAGTTAAAGGTGATATTAAAGGAGACGTATATAAACAAATATATAAAAGAAAAAAAGGAGAAAAAGATTGGAGCAAGTATAACGATGAGATAGAAGGAATTGAATATTACGAAGATAAAGAAGCTTGGGATGAAGATAGTCCAACTCAAACACAATATGAATTTTCTTTAATAAGACAAGGTGGAGCTACTCATGACGATGCTGTTGTAACTGAAAATATTTTAGATGCAATAACCAAAGGAGTTAGTAGTCCAGATTTTACAGGTTTTAATATACAATCATTGTCAAGCCTTGCTAAAACGATGCATAACTATATAGTAGCTTCATCTCACTCAAGTATAATTGAGTCTTATCATGATGAGATAGATCGAGCGGAGTTAAAAAATATTAAAGAAAAAATTGATGAGCAAGAAAAAAAAGACGATAAAAAGATTGTAAAATCAAAATTTAGAGCAGATAAATATCTTGAGAAAGCGCAAAAGGATGATTTTTGTAAAGAACACGATTTAAATATAGTTAGAGACGATTGGACGTTTGATTCTGATAAAGGAGAGTTTTTTCATAAAGAATTAAAAAATAAGAGTGGAAAACCAACATCACTTTCTGATCACATGAGACATTTATCTGGTAAAACTAACTTAACAGGTGACGATTACGAATCTTACAAAAATATAGAAAGTAATTTACTTATATCTTACTACAATAATTTAGGATCTGATGACGCTAGAATGTATATCTCCCCTAAAAGCGTGGATTTGTTAGTTGAATATAATCATTTAAGAGAGCGTTTTTACGAAGATGATGATTATGATAATGAATTATATACAGATAGAAATTATATTTATATTGCAAATGGATCTCATACACATGATAATAAAACGCTTAGTAGAGTCAATGAAAATTCTGTTGAAGAAATAATTAAGCATCTTAAAAGAGGTGAATTAACAACAAATGTTTTAAAAGATGATGGTAGAACGACGTTTGTTGATGATCTTGAAAACCCTATAATAGGAGATGATGGGGAGCAATTAATGATAAATGGTGAGCCAGCGTATACAAAAATAGAAAAAAAAGTTACATTACTTGATCCAAAAAACAATAGAGAAGATAGAAGGTTTCTTCATAAATTATTAAATACCCACAAAAATGATAATTTAACGCCAATGCAGTTGCGTTTTGAAATAGGGAAGTATTTAAAAGAAAAAGGTATAGAAGATAAATATAGCGGATTTGATCATGAAACTATCAAGTCATTATCGAATGGATGGGAGCAGTATGATTGGTCGACGGTGCGAGACGATGAAGAACTTAAAAAGACTATCGATAATGATCCGATACTTGGTCAAATTATTAAAATATCAGACAGACAATATCAAGAACAAAAATTTCATGAATATTGTGAAGACAAAGGAAAAACTAAAGCATATAAAGAAGGCGCTACTTTTTATGGAAAAACAAAAACACAAAAATCATCAATTAAGGGATATCGAAAAGATATAAAGACAGCTAAAGAAGCAGAGGGATTAATGGATATTAAGCTTAATGCTTTAGAAAGTACTTTTGAAAATTATCAGACACGTTACATTCAAATGAATGATAAAAATGGTGAGTTCTCAAAAGAAATAGAACTAGGGCAAGAAAAAATAACCTCTACGTATAATGAATTTAATAGGCTTGCTAAAGAAGGTAAAAAATTAGATGGTACTTATTATGCGTCAATGGAAGAGTTTGAAGAAGAGGTTGCGAAGTTAGAAAAAATGAAAACTGATTTCCAAGCTAGTGTAGACAAAAAAGTAAAAGAAAGAGAAGATCTTATAGATGCAATGATTGAGGTATCAGAAAATATGCAAACTTTAGGAGATATGGATTTTGCTTTTGAGAATGCGCGAGATACATATAAATCATTTTTACATTCAGCAGAAAAGAAACAAGGTATACTTTCCGGAATAGCAGCAAGAATGCAAACAAGTTTTGCTAACTTATCAAATAATCTAAATCAATTTGCTTTTGAAATTTCTAATGATTTATTAGATTACGCAGGTATTGTTGACAGCGAAGAATATAAAGCTTGTGTAGATGGTTATAATGAAACAATTAAAGATTTTAATGAAAATGTTATGTCTGATGTTGTTGAAAGTAGAGACTTCTCCGATATTGGAGGGGATGGTAGCTATGTGTTTGACACCTTCAAATACATGACTGATGTTGCCGCTGAAAATTCTGCTGTTACTTTAGTAGCTATTGCCACAGCAAATCCTTATGCTGCTTTTGGATTAGGATACGTGAGTGGTGCAGGTTCAAAATATAGAGAAATGCGAGATTATGCAGACCTTCATGGGATAACATATACCCCAATGCAATTTCATTTAACTGCTAATGCTTTTGGACTTGCAGAAGGAACTACAGAGCTAATAACATTTGGACTAAGTCAAAAGCTGTTAAAAAAGGTTGGTGGTGATCAGTATTTAAAAAGAGGATTTAGCGGCCAATACACAAGTAGATTTTTAGCCTCTTCTATAATTATAGAACCTGGTACAGAAGGATTATCAGAAGGTGTTAATCAATTAGTTGGTAATATATTAGATAGAGAAGCTTTAGGTAGGTCAGATGTAGGTTATTTTGATGATGTTCCAATGGCTATAATAAACGGTACGATGGCCTCTCAAATTATGTATACAACACCTGCAATTGGGATTGATTTAGTTAAAACTTTTTCCAGTAAAGATTTTAATCAAAAAATTGGAGAAAATTCAGAAAGATTAAAACAAATTAAACTTTTATTAGCTAAAAAAGATTTAGATGCTAATGTTAGAAAAAAATTAGAAAAAGAATGTTGGGAAATAAATAATGAAAATGTAAAAATAATATCAAAAGAAGTAGGTAGATTTGATAATTTAAAAGACTCAGAGAAGCAAGAGATATTTGATATAGAGCGTCAACGATATGAGACTCGTAAAGAGATGCAAGACATTCAAGATTCTAATTTAACTCAAGAAGAAAAAAAGAGAGAGTTAAAAAAATTATCTGAAAAAACACATACATTATATAGTCGTAAGAATGACATACTTGAACCTTACTTAACAAAAGAAGAAAAAGTAGCTAAAGAAAAAGAGTTTAAAAAAGACGTAGAAAAAACTAGAAAACAAGCTGAATATTTATTTGGAAATGCTGTAGAGGCTTATGAAGCAACAACACCTGAAGAAGCTGCAGAACTTATGGAGATAAATCTTAATGAAAGAAAGATCGCAGCAATGGAAGAGATACAAAAAACTCCTAGAAATTCAAAAAAATATAGAGAATTAAAATTTGAAATTGACCAAGTTAATGCAGGGTTAGCTCAAATAGAAAATATACAAAATAATCCTAATCAAGAATCTTTAGCTGGAGGAGCATTTGGTGCTTTTGGTTTTATAACAGAACCAGATCAAAGTGGCAAACGTAGACTTATAATAAATAAAAAGAATGCTTTACGTGCAGGTTTTGCTACAACTGGTCAACACGAGTTGTTACATGCTGTATTAAGAGAAACTATAAATAATAATCCTGAGATACAAGTAGAATTAGGAAGTGCATTAGGAGAGTATTTAAGTCGTATAGATACAGGAAAACTAAAAGACAGTGAGTTTGTTCAAAGAATAAGAGCATATCAAGATGCGCCAGCTAATGTACAAGCTGAAGAAATGTTAGCTCTTCTTTCGGAAGCTATGACTCGTGAAGACTTAGGTTTTAATGAAGGCGCTATAACTAAAGTAAAAGATTCATATAGAAGAATCTTACAAAGAATCGGATATAAAAATATAGAATTTAACACTGGACAAGATGTATTTAACTTTATAAAAGATTATAATAAATTTATACAAAGTGGAAAAGGTAATATTGCTATAAAAATAATGGCTGAAAAAGGTGCTAAAGGTAAGTTAGTACTAGAAGGAAAATTTTTTAAAGAGCAACAAGAGATGTTTTCAAAACAAACTGTATTACAAGGTTTATACGAAAAATTTGCAGGTGATAAAGGTACATTAGTTAGAGAGGGCTTAAGTAAAAAAGCTGATGGTACTTCAACTACTAATTTATTCGAGTCTGAACTAGGTGATGCTTTAGGGCCTATTGTTGAGTCAATAACTAAAAGACTATTTGACCCTATACCTGTATCAGAAAGAAACAATCTAACAAGAAATGAGTTTAAACAAGCATTGATAGCTACAGCTAGTACAATGATACAAAATGAATTTGATGCTAGTAAGCAAACTTTAGATAAATTTATAAGTAATAGATTGAATCTTAGAGCAAATGCTTTAGCAAAAGATTTAGGTGTAAAACAAGTATTCACAGAACAAATAGATGATAAAGGAGATTTAGCTACACCAGAAGATATAGTAACAGAAGAAGCTATTGTTGGTAAAACACTAGAAGATATGCTCGTTAAAGTTGACCCTGAATTACAATCAGCTTTAAATGATATAACAACAAAAATTGAAGAGTTAATTAAAACTGGTGAGTTAAATATAGAAGGTAAATCATACAAAACGCTAAAAGATGCTGTGCCAGAATTAACTCAAAGATTATTTGGTATAGTTCCTAAAACTGGTAACTTAACTAAAGTAGACACTAGAAACGCACAAATGTTTATAAGCAAGCATGTTGACGCTTTAGTAGCAATGTTACCACAAGGACACACTGTAGGGTCTACATCAACAGGTGTGCAACAGGTATTACTAAAAGAATTCTATAATAAAAGATCTGTAAGAGCACAAACAGGACCTGGACTTAAAGTTCAATTTAAAAAACCAACAATTGATCCTACTAAATTTAAAGAAGTATTTGGTATAACAGAAAGAGGTAAATTAAATCTTTATAAAAAAGAAGAAAATACAAGTTCTAGAATTAAAGCGTTAGTAATGCAAACTGGTAAAATTATTACTAATCAAGCTATAAGACAATATCAATTAAAAAACAACATGGAAGTAGATGTTGCTTTAGCAGATGATTTGAAAACTGAATTTCAACTTGTAGATGTAC
>CAZQBE010000089.1:0-8587 GCA_964591595.1 uncultured Flavobacteriaceae bacterium | reverse complement strand
CATACGCGCTCCTGTAATACAAATAAAAGTATCGTGGGAAAACAAAAGTGTTGGACCAGTCATGGTAATTTCAAGTAATGCGTCAGCTGCATTGTTATGAAGCAATGCGTTTGCTAATTTTGCAGTATATATATCCATTACACCGGAAACTGGAACACCGTATTTTTCAAATCCAATACGACCTAAGTCTTGTAAGGTTGAATAAAACCCTGATTTTAATACTTTAACCATGAAGCACCTCGCTTTCTAATTGAAAAACGCCCGCTTCAACCAAAGTTTTTATATCGATATACTTCTTTTTTGAGATGGCATAAAACTGGATTTTATCTCCAGCTTTTGCAAAACAAGGTTCTTCCTTACCAATATCAAAAAAATTAATTGGAGAGTTCCCGATAATGTTCCACCCTCCTGGACTATCATTTGGATAGATTCCCGTTTGAATCCCTCCAATACCAACAGCGCCTTTTTCAATTTGTAATCTTGGAGTGGATTTTCTTGGAAAATACAATGTCTCATTTAAGCCTCCTAAGTATAAAAAACCAGGTAAAAAGCCAATAAAAAAAACCGTATAAATTGCATTAGAATGCAGAGTAATAATTTCATTTTTAGACAACTTTTTATGTAATGAAATAGCCTCTAAATCTAAGGCAAACTCGTCATCGTAACACACTGGTATTCTCCAAAGTGTTGATGGTTTTGTAATGACATTTATTTCGGATGAATATATGTCTTTTAGGATTAAAATATCGTCATAGATATTTTCTATAATACTACTATAACTAATTAATATCGAGTTATATGCAAGGTTTATACTAACTATTTCTTCAAATAGTGATTTTTCAAGTTTCTCTTTGAAAAAAATAAGGTCTTCAAGGATGTTTTTATCAATTTTTGAGGACCATTCTATTAAAATAGAACGCTCTCCATATTGCTTATATGTAAGTTTGAAATGACTCAAAATAACTACTGAATATGAATATAAGCTTGATCCAAATTTTTGATTAAATTTTTTATCAAATATATCTCTTTTTGATTATCACCATGAATGCAAAATGTACTAGCATTTATACCTACTTCTACTCCACTAATTGTTGCCACCTTCTGCTGTGTTATCATTTGAAACACGTGTTTAAACATGATGTTAGAATCAGAAATTAATGCATTTACTTCTTTTCTTGAAACTAATGTTAGGTCTTCGTTATAATTTCTATCGGCAAAGGCTTCATAAACAATAGGAATATTTTCTTGAATTGCCAATTCAGCTATCACTGATCCGTAAGGCACATAAAGTTCCAATGGCAAAGCAATGCTTTTCATAACCTCAACAATTACTTTGGCAGTATCTTCATCTACTGCAGCACGATTATACAAAGCACCATGAGGTTTTACATGATGCATAGCTGCATGCTCTGTTCTTACAACATTCATTAAACTCTTGATTTGCCCTTTAATTGAAGTATACAAAGCTGCACAAGACATCTCTAAAACGCTACGCCCAAAATGTGCTTTATCAGGAAATGAAGGATGTGCACCAATTTTAACACTGTGTTTTTTAGCTAACTTCACTACAGCTCGCATGGTTTCTACATCTCCAGCATGACCTCCGCAAGCAATATTACATGAGGATATTAATGGCATTATTTGTAATTCGTTATTAACGCCTTCACCTACATCTACATTAATATCTATTGTTTGCAACATTTATAAAAGATTAAATACTTTTAAAACACTCTTTAGTCCTAAAAAAATAGTGATGGCAAGAATTATAATTCCGAAAATATTCTGCCTTAAGCTATTGCGATACTTCCCTAAGATTGATGACTTATTCATAATCCAAATTAAAAACCCTACAATTACTGGAAGCAATATACCATTAGCAACTTGAGCAAATTTAATAATCTCTATGGACTTTATTCCTGATGAAGATGAGATGACGCCTGCAAACAGAATAAACATCCACACCGCTCTAAAACGTTTGGTTTTCATATTTGACGACCAACCCAAGCACCCACTAGCTACGTAAGCCGCAGCTAAAGGCGCTGTAATGGCACTAGTAATACCTGCAGCAAACAACCCTACAGCAAGTACATATTTTGAAAAAGACCCAAACAGAGGCTCTAAGCTCATCGCTAAATCGGATGCATTATTAATATCTTGGGTTTGAATAGCAGCAGCAGACACAATAATACTCATAGACACGATTCCGCCTAAAATAACAGCCACAATAGTATCTTTTCTGGCGTACTTTAAATCGCTTTGGTTGTGCCACTTCTCTTTAACTAATGAGGCATGTAAAAACAGATTATAAGGTACTACAGTCGTTCCTATTAACCCAATAATCGTGAGAATACTATCTTCAGGAAATTTAGGAATAAATACGCCGTTAAAGATTTCAGATAAATTAGGTTTGGTTAAAATAGCTGTAATTAAAAAAGCGATACTCATTAAAATTACTAAAGTGACTAATGATTTTTCAAGAATTTTATAATTACCTATATACAGTAGCATAAATGCTACCAACCCAATAGCTACACTAAAATAGTTTAGTGAAAACACACCTATTTCCAAAGCCATAGTACCAAAAACAGCTTCTAAACCTAAAACACCACCACTTATATTTCCGGCTTCGTACGCAGCATTTCCGATTACAATAGCAGATAGTATTAATAAAATCGCTAAACCTTTAAAAAGGGGGTTTTTAATTTCGGTTCTTATAATTTCGGATAATCCTTTTTGAGAAATAATACCCAAACGTGCTGCCATTTCTTGCAGTACAATAGTTGCTACAATAGATAACACCATAGCCCAAAGCAGTGCATAGCCAAAATTAACACCAGCAAGCGTACAAAGCGTCACAGTACCAGGACCAATAAAAGCTGCAGCTACTAAAGGACCAGGACCTATGTTTTTAAACCAATTTTTACGCATTATTAACCTCTATTGAGTATTGATACATAATAGCATTATCTTGTTTATACTTTGTCCATCTATTAAGATTATTACAACCAGTTAGTAGTATTATAGATATTAATAGTTTCTTATACATGAGTTTTAATAATTTAATTAAAGATATGGAAAGTTTTGTATTGACCATGTTCTTTTAGTTTGTGATATATGGGTTAATTGTAGTTTCTGGAGTTTAAAGGTTGTTAATAAGTTTGTTTTCATCATCATTCAATTCATATTAACTTTGGATAAAATAATTTAGATATGAAGAATTTTTTTAAGAATCAATATGTAACTGGTATTATTATTGGTTTTGTGGTAGCAATTTTGATAGAATATATCTTTCCAAGTTTACCAGAAGGTAAGATATTATTAAAATACTTTTTAGAATTTTTATTAATTATTTTAAGGTATGTATTTCCTATTATTGGTATATGGATTATTTACAAGTACAGAACATTAGATAAAAGGTTTGTATTAGAAATTGCTTTGTATTTTAGTTTTTTACTATTTGCTATATCTGGTGATGTTTCATTATATCTGAGTAATAATAATTATGCTAGAATAATTACTTCTAATAAAATAACTGATAAAGAATTAATTAAATTAATTGATTCAGATAAAGAACAAAATAATATTCTTGATAAATTAATGCTTTATTCTTCAAAATCTTCAGATAGAGAATTAGACTTAACTATGAGAGATTCAGATTTAATTAAGACAGATTCAAGTTTAGTTGTAATCATTGAGCATTTAATTTCCAGAATTGAATCATTAGAATCTAAAAATAAATAGAAACCTTATAACCTTACAAAGTTTTATTAAGACCCTGATTTTTGCTTCATAATATATACAATTCTACCCCAACCAACCTTCTCTATCTAAACTTCTATATTGAATAGCTTCACTAATTTGGTTTCCATTTATATCTTTAGCACCCTCTAAATCTGCAATTGTACGTGATACCTTAAGAATTCTGTCATAAGCTCTTGCAGACAAATTTAAACGCTCCATTGCTGTTTTTAATAATTGTTTAGAAACATCATCTAAAGCACAATGTTTCCTGATTTGTTTAGAATTCATCTGTGCATTATAATGTACTTTATCTGACTCTTTAAAACGGTTGGTTTGTATATCTCTGGCTGCGGTTACGCGTTTTCTAATTTCTATAGAGGTTTCTCCTTTGCGTTCTTCTGATAATTTTTCAAAAGGAACTAGAGTGACTTCAATATGGATATCGATTCTATCTAATAATGGTCCAGAAATTTTACTTAAATAGCGCTGCATTTCAGCAGGAGATGATGTAACAGGAGCATCAGGATCGTTAAAATAACCACTTGGACTTGGGTTCATACTCGCCACCAACATAAACGATGATGGATATGTTACTGTAAATTTTGCACGCGATATCGTGACTTCTCTATCTTCTAATGGTTGTCGCATCACTTCTAAAACACCCCGTTTAAATTCGGGCAATTCATCTAAAAATAAAACGCCATTATGTGATAATGAGATTTCTCCAGGTTGAGGATAAGCTCCTCCTCCTACTAAAGCCACATCGCTAATGGTATGGTGAGGACTTCTAAATGGACGTTGCGCCATGAGCCCCGCATGCGCTTTAACTCGACCTACAACCGAATGTATTTTTGTGGTTTCCAGTGCTTCATGTAAGGTCATAGGTGGCAATATGGAAGGCAATCGTTTTGCCAACATGGTTTTACCAGATCCTGGTGGGCCAATTAAAATAATATTATGTCCTCCAGCCGCTGCAATTTCCATACACCGTTTTATACTTTCTTGTCCTTTAACATCGGAGAAATCAAATTCTGGAAAATCTAGATTCTTGTAAAACTCTTTTCGTGTATCCACAATGGTTTCTTCGAGTTGCTCTCCTTTATCAAAATAATCTATAACTTGTTTAATATTATCAATACCATAGACCTTTAAATTACTTACAATTGCTGCCTCTTTAGCATTTTGACTAGGAAGTATAAATCCTTTAAAGCCTTCTTCTCTAGCCTTTACAGCAATTGGCAATGCGCCTTTAATGGGTTGCAAGCTTCCATCCAGTGAGAGTTCGCCCATAATTAAAAAATCTTCTAAATTAACGGCGTTAATTTGTTTTGAAGCAGCAAGTATTCCGATTGCTAAAGTTAAATCATATGCACTTCCCTCCTTGCGCAAATCGGCAGGTGCCATATTGATGGTAATCTTTTTTCCAGGAATTTTATAACCATTATTTTGAAGTGCAGCGGCAATACGATAATTACTTTCCTTAATCGCATTATCAGGTAATCCTACTAAATGATAACCAATACCTTTATCAACATTTACCTCAATAGTTATTGTTGAAGCTTCAACTCCAAAAACAGCACTTGCAAAAACTTTTTTAAGCATAAATAATTGAATTGATTAAATGTAAGAAAAATTAGCTAATATGTTTGATTAAAAATTCCAAAGCTCTTTTTTCATTATAGTAGATATTATTTTTAGCATAAAACCCAACATGTCCACCATATTTAGGCATTTCTAAATATAAATTAAGATTTGTTTTTGCCTCTTTTATTGGATAACATTCTGGAGATAAAAAAGAATCGTTCTTAGCATTAATTAAAAGTGTAGGAATTGAAATATTATTTAGAAATTGCAAACTGCTACATTTGTCATAATAATCTAAAGCATCTTTAAAACCATGAGCTTTCGACGTATAAACATCATCAAAATCTTTTAATGTTTTAATACTTTTAATTTCAGCATGGCTTACTAATTCGGGAAAACGTTTCTGTTTTTGCTTTAATTTATTTATTAAATATTTTTTAAAGCGATTGTGATATAATACATTGTGGAACTTATGCAATTCAACACAAGAGCCATATAAGCTACAAGGCACTGAAATTGCAACAGCTGCTTTAATTTGACTTGGAATAATTCGACCTTCACCTAAATATTTAAGTGTAACGTTGCCTCCAAGACTAAATCCATTAATATATATATTTGAATAGTGTTTTGTTGAAATGATATGATTGACTACATCTTCTAAATCTTCAGTTGCTCCAGAATGATACGAACGAAATTTTAAATTTTCTTCACCGCTACAACTTCTAAAATTTACACTAACGACATCAAAATTATTTTGATTTAACACTTTTGCAGCACCTAACATATATGGTCGTTGTGCATCGCCTTCTAAACCATGAAGTAAAATAACAAGCTTATTAGTAGTTTCATTAGTATAGCTCCAATCTAAATCTAAAAAGTCGCCATCGCTTAAAGTTATGCGTTCACGCTCTTGATTTACACCAATTACTTTTCTAGCCAAACCAGAATAAACAGTAGATACAAATCCGTTTCTAAAAAAGATTCGTGATTTATAAGTAGATTTTATTATAGGCATTTTAAAGTACTTAAAGTTATTTGAAGTTTAAAATGCCCAAAGTTATTTTTTTCAATTCTAATTTTTAACAACTAATTTATTCCGATTAATTACTTGCTAATTTGTCTGTTTCTTTAGTAATATCTTTACCCCAGTTTTCGTCTCGATTCGTACCTAACGCATCGGATTTTTTGGCAATTTTCATATCGACTAAATGATGGTGAGTTGTTAAATATTGTAAAGAATGTCCAACAAATTCTCGTACAGTTTTAAATCCATTCTTATCCATAAAATCAGATAATCCTTGATTTAATTCATCTACCATTCCATAGCCTTGAAGCATAACTCCAGTACAAACTTGTACAGTCGAACTTCCCATTAGGATAAATTCAATTGCTTCATGACTGCTAATTACGCCTCCTATTCCAGATATATCTCTTCCTTTAAGAGCTCTAGCAATTTCAGATACTTTTCTCAATGCTAATGGTTTTACTGCATAGTAAGAAAATCCTCCTGGTGTTGAATGTCCTTCTACTGTTGGCATTGGACGTAAGCTTTCCAAATTAATTCCTACAATGGAAGGTATTGTGTTAATGGCAGCAACGCCATCTGCTCCTCCATCGAATGCAGCTTTTGCAGGAGCTGTAATGTCGGTAATATCTGGAGTCATTTTTGCCCAAATGGGTAATTTTGAAACTTCACGAACCCATCCTGTTACTTCTTCAACCATTTCCTTATTTTGACCCATAAAAGCACCCATTTCTGTTTCTGGATGTCCATGAGGACAAGAAAAATTTAATTCAAACATATCTACTCCAGTGTCAGCAATTAAACCTGTTAAATCTTGCCAACGACTTTTCTCGTAAGATTCCATTAAGGACGCAATTAAGACTTTATCTGGATGTTTGTCTTTAATTCTTTTGAATTCATCCAACCAAACTTCCAACGTCCTATCTGAAATTAATTCAATGTTTTCAAATCCGATAATATCTCCATTTGGGGTTTTTAATTTTCCATATCGAGGGTTTACATTCATTACAGGAGTTGAACTTAAGCTTACCGTTTTAGCTACAACTCCTCCCCAACCAGCAGTAAAGGCTTTATCAATGGTTCTAAAATTGGTACTTGGTGGTCCTGACCCTATTACAAAAGGGTTAGGGAATTTTACACCATTTACTTCTATACTTATATCTGCCATTTTTCTTGTTTTTTAGTTATTAGAGATTACAATTCAGTTAGTTTCCCATACGTTTCTGGTCGTCTATCTCTATAAAATTGCCAGGTAGAACGGACTTCGTCAATTAAATCTAAATCAAATTCAGCTACTAATAACTCATCATCATCACGAGAGGCTTCAGCAAATATTTGTCCACGTGGATCTACAAAATAGGACTGACCATAGAACTTGCCTAAATTCCATGGTTTTTCTTCGCCAACACGATTAATACAGCCCATAAAATAACCATTTGCTGCAGCGTGTGCTGGTTGCTCTAATTTCCATAAATACTCACTCAATCCAGCCACAGTAGCTGAAGGGTTATAAACGATTTCAGCACCATTTAAGCCCAATGCTCTTGCGCCATCAGGAAAATGTCTATCATAACAAATATAAACTCCAATTTTAGCATATTTAGTTTCAAAAATGGGATACCCTAAATTACCTGGTTTAAAAAAGAATTTTTCCCAAAATCCTGATGTTTGCGGAATATGATTTTTACGGTATTTCCCTAAATAGGTCCCGTCTGCATCAATAACTGCAGCGGTATTATATAATTCACCTGCTTGGGCTTTTTCATAAATTGGAACTATGATTACCATATTATGTTTTTTTGCCAACACTTGCATTTTTTTGGTTGTTGGTCCTGGAACAGATTCTGCTGATTCATACCATTTTCTATCTTGTCCTGGACAAAAATATGGTGTATTAAATATTTCTTGCAAACATAAAATTTGAACACCTTGTTTACCGCCCTGATGATTTTAGCTTCGGAAATCTGGTTGGTGCCAAAAGTATCTACATGCACAGAAACAGGCCTTGGATATCCAATCGCGTAGGCAAACTGAACCTCACATCTGGAAGCAAAACCCGCTGCCACGATATTCTTGGCCACATGCCTTCCCATATAAGCCGCACTACGATCGACTTTACTCGGATCTTTTCCACTAAAGGCCCCACCCCCATGACGCGCCATGCCGCCATAAGTATCGACAATAATTTTCCTGCCAGTCAAACCGCTGTCCCCCTCAGGTCCACCCGTCACAAAACGG